>JAGPDB010000008.1:68521-68652 GCA_018057765.1 Acidimicrobiia bacterium | reverse complement strand
CCTCGTGGTATTGCTGTTGATTCTTTAGGTAATGTTTACGTGTCTGATCAATATAATAATCGTGTTGTGAAGTTTGATTCTTCTGGTAATTTTGTTTCTAAGTTTGGCAGTTCAGGTTCTGGCGATGGTGA
>JAGPDB010000008.1:66282-68421 GCA_018057765.1 Acidimicrobiia bacterium | reverse complement strand
GCTCAGTAGACCAAATGGTATCTCTGTTGATTCTTTAGGTAATGTTTACGTAGTTGACGAAGATAATAGTCGTGTTGTGAAGTTTGATTCTTCTGGTAATTTTGTTTCTAAGTTTGGCAGTTCAGGTTCTGGCGATGGTGAGCTCAGTAGACCAAATGGTATCTCTGTTGATTCTTTAGGTAATGTTTACGTAGTTGACGAAGATAATAGTCGTGTTGTGAAGTTTGATTCTTCTGGTAATTTTGTTTCTAAGTTTGGCAGTTCAGGTACTGGTGATGGACAATATCGTTATCCTCAAGGTATAGGTGTTGACTCGTCAGATAACGTCTATGTATTAGATAACGATAAAGGTATTGTAAAGTTTGATTCATCTAGTAGCTACTTATCAACTATTGGTCAACAGGAATCTTTTGTGTACAGTGGAGCAATGGTTGCTGTTGCCGGTGTCTTTAGCTATTCGGATAATCCAACTGAGGCAACATCGCTAGTGATAACTAATTCATCAACAAATATGACTATGGACCTTTCAGCTGATTCAGTAATAGTAGGTGGAATGACTGGCTATGGAGTTAGCTTTGTTGCCAAAAGTTCTTCAGCGGGTAAAATTTCTGTAAATATTGACCATGGTCAAGGTAACGGTGAAGGTTCTTATGTAGGTGGTCTGCTAGGTTACGCCGAATATGGTTCGATATTAGATTCGTACTCTAATAGTAAGATTATTATTGGTGATCAAATAGATGCAGCAGTCGTTGGTGGACTTGTTGGTTCATCAAGATCAACAAGCATTGAACGTTCGTACTCTTCAGGCGATATATTAATAAGTGATACAGATACCAGAGTGATTGCTGGTGGAATTATTGGTAACGGCTCGTTTCATGATAATGGTAAATCTGTAGGCAGTGTGAAAAACTCTTTAAGCACATCACGTATATATTCAACTTCTCCACAGGGTATTAATTCAGAAAGTATGCTTGGCGCTATCGCTGGATCTATAGAACTTCTCTCAACAGAAGTATTCTCTGGCAATATATTTGATGCAACCAGAACTGGTATAACTTCATGTGGCAATTTTAATGATGCTGATCAAGGTAATTCAATAACACCTACAGAACAAATGTGTCATGGTATTAATGTTGGTGGTGATGATTCTAATTATGTGATGGGCAACTCGTCATCTCACCCTTATGATACTTGGGATTTTGTAAATGTATGGCAAACAAATAAAGATGCATTGCCTACATTTCGCACTATTCCTATAACTACTGATACTGGCTCTGGCCCTGGTGGCGGAGGTGGCTCTGGTGATGATAGTGGCTCTAAGAGCGGAGATACAAATGTTATTCCTCCAGATCCTAATTTGAATCCAGCACAGCCAAAGCCTCAGAACGGTAATAGTAATCTAAGCGTTTCAGGAACAGGAACTCAAGCTTCTTCAAATACTGCGATACCAGCATTACCAGAACCTTCAATATTGTCTAATGTTAAAGCTAAGGTGCTGGGTGAAACTGATAATCGTAAGGAAAACAGTCAAGCTACACCATTTGTTCCAACAGAGAAATCTAATACTATATCTAATACTATGTTTAAGTATCTTATAGCTTCAAGTTTATTAGTAATAGCAACTTTAGCTTTTGGCTGGTGGATATTGGGTCGTCGAAAGAAAGAACGTGAAGATACTGTATAAAATAAACTTATGGTCATTTACTAGTATTTGATTGTGGGTTTACTTATATAGACCTGCGATTGTCATTGCGTATGATCCAATCTCCATTTCGAGTGTCGTCATGATTTTCAATTTTTTAGTTTTCGAGCTTTACCCTATGAGTAAATAGATTCCTTAAAAGACATGTGTGTCTCATTTATGAATATAAAAACGATTACATTCACGATTTGCTGTAATCAATCAGTATATGCTAGCTTGTTTGTATTGATATGTACCATATCTCGGGTACTTATTTAAGTATAAAGGATTTATTATGTCTACAAAAATTAGAACACACAAAGTACACCCTATCCGCACACTTGCAGCGGCTGTTGTAGGCTTTGCATTCCCAGCTATCGGTGTATTTGCTACTCAAGCAGGTGCTCAAGATGACTCTACAGCACTAGGTACTGATAATCCGGTAGCAGTAAGTGATG
>JAGPDB010000008.1:0-66182 GCA_018057765.1 Acidimicrobiia bacterium | reverse complement strand
CTCCAGTAGTAAGTGATGCTCCAGTAGTAAGTGATGCTCCAGTAGTAAGTGATGCTCCAGTAGTAAGTGATGCTCCAGTAGTAAGTGATGCTCCAGTAGTAAGTGATGCTCCAGTAGTAAGTGATGCTCCAGTAGTAAGTGATGCACCTTCAACAGATGGCAATACAGCTCCTCTCTCGCCGGTAATAGGTGATAGTGATACTGACGTTACTGTCGTCGGTGATAGTACTAGTCCGGATCCTGAGACTGTAGGTACATTACCTGGTGGTGTAACAAGCAATACCGAACCAGAAGGGCCAACGATGTCGTTACCACCCGAGGAACAAGTCGGTACAGACGCTCCAATTCCTGATCCTGACGCACCGACAGACATAGGTGATGGTACAGAACAATCTGGTCCTTCAAGTACATCTCCTCCAAGTACATCTCCTCCAAGTAGTACTCCTCCAAGTACATCTCCTCCAAGTACATCTCCTCCAAGTAGTACTCCTCCAAGTACATCTCCTCCAAGTAGTACTCCTCCAAGTAGTACTCCTCCAAGTCCAGCTCCGGTCCAACCAATACAACCTTTTGCTCCACGTGCTCCGCAAGCTCCACAAGCTCCACAAGCTCCACAAGCTCCACAAGCTCCACAAGCACCGCAAGCTCCACCAGCACCAGCTCCACCAGTTATGAAGCGCGTTGCTCCAACACCACATGCTACACCTGTAAAGCCACCTTTAGAATTGGCTAAAACTGGTTCATATTTTACGAACTCACTCCTATCTACAGCAGCAGCTTTGGTGTTAGTTGGTGGTGCTATATGTTTAGCAAGTAGTCGAAAATCCAGACAACTCGTAAGTGCCCGTACAGGATCAAGCACAGGTACCCTTGGATATGTTGCGTCACCAAAAGCTCGTGTATTTGGGAACGTACTTAGTGATGCAAGTGAAGCAGTACAATCTTCATTTGCTAGATTAAAAGTTCACGGAATGGATTTAAAAGAGTCAATTTTGGGCGCTATAAGTCCAGATACCAGGAATATTCCGGAATCAGCTAAAGCTATGGATGTGCTCTCATCTCCAGGCGCAGAGCAATTAGGGACAAGTGCTTTGACAACTAGAGCCACAGCTCTTAGCCCACAAGCAAGTGCGCAAGTTGACGATTTCTTCGGAGCTTATAATCTTGTTGCTAATACTCCAGCAATGGGTATTTAATTAATTTGATAAATTAAATACATAGTTGTTAACTATAAAGTTAACAACTATGTACGACTCGAGTTGTGTCAATTGTAGTTTTTAGTTATACTATTTCTCTTAACAATTTTGACTTCAAATCAGTTAAAATTATTAGCCGCTACTTGACAAGGGAATATAGGAATTAAAATGCAAGACCAAAAAATACGTATCCGTATCAAAGCTTACGATCATGAACTAATTGATCAATCAACAAAAAAAATTACGGAAACAGCTTCTCGTACTGGTGCAAAAATTGTCGGTCCTATACCTTTGCCAACTGAAAAGCACCGCTACACAGTAACAACATCTCCAAACGCAGATAAAGATGCTCGTGAACATTTTGAAATGAGAATCCACAAACGTCTAATAGATATTCTCGAACCAACACCTAAAACTATTGAATCTCTTCAGAGAATTGATTTACCTGCAGGTGTAAATATCGAAATTAAAATCCAAACTGCATAATAAATTTTAATTAGCAGCATTCGTTTACCCTTATATACTTGCGTCATATGCATGATTATATTGTTGTGCTCAAAAACGTATTCTAAGACGTGCCTCTAACAATATAAAGATATAAATACTGGATATTCTGTCGATAATTCAACAACTTGGTATTCTGATCATTGCGTATTATCAATATCAGGAGATTCGCTTATAGGAACTTGAAATGGTACTTCTTATTTTTAAGTTAATAAATAATGATTTGTGATCCATATTGAATTCGAACGCAAAATTTAATCGATATTTATATAATATGATTAATATATTCTTCAATTAGCCAAATGTCCTTCATTTAGCCTAATATATATCTCCTTGTATAAATCAGAAATGATTACACAATAAAAATTAAACGAAGTTTGTAAAGGCCACTGGAAATAACCAGAAATTGGAACCGTACAACAAAACTAACTTCGCTCCGAGCATAAGTTGCACTTGAATTTAAAAGTGTAAACAGTCCGCTATCGGAGCGTTAGTGTGCCCAACGAAAGTCGGTACACAACAAGAATTATCTGGCAAAATCCAGATAAAGATAAGCCCGTAATACGCCCACTGGGCTAAACAACAAAGAAACGAGCCAATGTCATGAACTCAAAAGGCATGCTTGGAGTAAAAGTCGGAATGACTCAACTCTGGGACGAAAACAATAAAGTTATTCCGGTAACTGTTATCAAATGTGATCCCTGTCATATTTCGCAAATCAAAACTAATGAACGCGACGGCTATAGTGCGATTCAATTAGCAATGGGATCGAAAAAAGAAAAGAATATTTCTGGTGGCGAAAAAGGTCATCTTAAAGCTGCAGGAATTGAATCAGCAAGAAAACTTGTTGAAATTCGTGTTGGCGATATTTCAGAATATGAATTAGGTCAGTCTATTTCAGTTGAACAATTTGAAGCTGGCGAAACAATTGACGTAAGTGCAATTTCTAAAGGTCATGGTTTTGCTGGTGGTATGAAACGTCACAACTTTAAGGGTCAAGGCGCATCTCACGGTAATCACAAACATCACCGAGCACCAGGTTCTATTGGAGCATGTGCAACACCAGGTCGTGTTTTTAAAGGTAAGAGAATGGCTGGACACATGGGTCAAGTCAAAATTACTACACAAAATCTAAAAATTGTTGGTGCAGATGCAGAACGTAATGTACTGCTTATAAAAGGATCTGTTCCTGGATCAAAAGGTGCTGTTGTATTTATTCGCAGCGCTGTTAAAGCACCACTTAAGAAGGTGTCCAAATGAATATAACAATGAAAACATCAGCAGGTAAAGACGGAGCTAAATTCGAACTACCTGAAGAGTTCTTTAATAAGGAACCAAATATTTCTTTATTGAACCAAGTGGTTCTCGCACAACTAGCTGCAGCTCGTGCTGGTACTCAAAGTGCTAAAACAAGAAGTGAAGTTAGCGGTGGCGGTAAAAAACCATGGGCTCAAAAAGGTACTGGTAATGCTCGTGCCGGTTCATCACGTTCGCCAATCTGGCGTGGTGGTGGAATGACTCATGCAGTTAAGCCTCGTAAATATAATCAAAAGACTCCGAAGAAAATGATCCGCGCTGCACTATTGCAAGCTCTTAGTGATCGTGCGATAGAAAATAAAATTATCATTATTGATAATTGGAATTTAGAAGCACCAAAAACTAAAGACGCTTTAAAAGTATTAACAAATATTGGTGTTCGCTCAGAAGATAAAAATGAAAGACTTCCAAGAGTATTGGTTGTTGTCGATAAAGTTCAAGAAAACGTTTGGCTTTCACTACGCAACATTGGCGACCAAGTTCAACTTATTTCTATTCATGAACTAAATGCTTATGATGTACTTTGTAGTGACATTGTTATCTTCTCTAAAGATACAATCGAATTAACTATTTCAATGTTTAAAGGTGAGCATACAGACTTAGCTTTTGTTGACAAAGACCTAAATGGCGAATTATCCATGGAAGACATTGTTGACGCTGGAGTTAAATCTATGACCGAATCTACTAAAGATGGAGGTGCAAAATAATGGCTACTACAAATACAGTATCTGAAAAAGCATTAAGCCAAGCACGTAATATTGCACGCTTTCGTGATGTGATTATTGCTCCTGTAGTTTCAGAAAAAAGCTATGCAGGTTTCGACCAAAGTCTTTATACATTCGTTGTAAGCCCAACAGCAAACAAGATCGAAATTCGTCAGGCAGTTGAAGCTCTATTTAATGTAACAGTAAAAGATGTACGTACTCATAACCGTAGTGGTAAAAGAAAGCGTGATCGTAAAACTGGTACTTGGGGTCAACGCTCGAATAAAAAAATCGCAGTCGTAGTTTTAAAAGATGGCGACTCTATAGAAGTTTTGGGAGCATAAGATGGCTATCAGACAAAGAAAACCAACGAGCCCAGGACGTCGATTCCAAAGTGTTTCATCTTTTGATGAAATAACAAAATCGAAACCAGAAAAGGCTCTTTTAACTAAAAAGAATCGTACTGGCGGACGTAACTCGTATGGTCGTATGACTTCTCGTCATCGCGGTGGTGGACATAAGCAGAAATATCGTATAATCGATTTCACAAGAAACAAAGATTCAATCGTTGCAAAAGTTGCAGCTATCGAATATGACCCAAACCGTAATGCTCGTATTGCACTTCTTCATTATAGTGATGGAGAAAAACGATATATTATTGCTCCAAAAGATCTTGAAGTTGGCCAAAGTGTTGAATCAGGTCCGAAAGCAGATATTAAAGTTGGTAATGCTTTACCTCTTCGTTATATCCCTGTCGGCACCGTCATCCACAATATTGAACTAAAACCAGGTGCTGGCGGCAAAATGGCTCGTGGCGCTGGAGCTAGTGTTCAACTTGTTGCTAAAGAAGGTTCTTTTGCAACTGTTCGTCTTCCATCAACTGAGATGCGACGTGTATTGATTGATTGTCGCGCAACAATTGGTGAAGTAGGTAATGCAGAATTTGGTCTTATCAAAATTGGTAAAGCTGGACGAAACCGTTGGAAAGGTAAACGACCTCACGTTCGTGGTGTTGTTATGAACCCTGTTGATCATCCACATGGTGGTGGTGAAGGTAAAACTAGTGGCGGTCGTCACCCAGTTTCTCCTTGGGGTAAGCCTGAAGGCCGTACTCGTCATAAGGGTAAAAAGTCAGATTCTATGATCGTGCGTCGACGTCGTTCACGTACAGCGAGAAGGTAATTAAATGACACGTAGTGCTAAAAAAGGACCATTCATTGATGACCATCTACTTGAAAAAGTAGAAGCTCAAAATGAAGCTGGTACAAAAAAAGTTATTAAGACTTGGTCTCGTAGATCAACAATTATTCCTGACATGGTTGGACACACTATGGCTGTTCATGATGGACGCAAACATGTTCCGGTTTTTGTTAGTGAATCAATGGTTGGACACAAACTTGGAGAGTTCGCACACACTCGTACTTTCAAAGGACACAAAAATGATGAAAAGAAAGGACGCTAATCATGGCTACTTCTAGACTCGTTGAAACTGAACGTCCTCAAACACGTGCTGTTGTTAAATATATTGGTCGTTCAGCTTATAAAGTTCGCCAAGTTGCAGACTTGATTCGTGGTAAAGATGCTGAAGAATCACAAAACATTTTAATGCTTTGTAATCGTGGTGCTGCAGAGGAAGTTGGAAAGCTTCTTAATAGCGCTATGGCAAATGCTTCTCACAATCAAAACATCCCAGGTGAAGAGTTAATGGTTAAAGAAATATTTGTTGACGAAGGTCCAACAATGAAACGCTTCAAGCCTCGTGCTCGTGGACGTGCTTCTTCTATCCGTAAGCGTATGTGTCACATTACTATTGTTTTAGAACGTAAAGCCGATGAAGCAATTGCTTTTAAAGCAACTAAAGAATCCGGTACTGGTGCTGCGAATGCTCGTGAACAACGTCGTCGTCGTGCCGAAGCTTCAAAAGCAAAGCAGGCTGAAAAAGCAACCGCGCTTGAGGCTGAAGAATTAGATGCTGCTGAAGAATCATCAGCGCCTGCGAATGCAGAAGCTAAAGCTTCTGATCCAGTCGCAACGGCGGATGATTCTAAATCAGCAAAAGATTCAGCACCAGTCACTAAGAAGAAACCTGCGGCTAAAGCAAAAGTTGAAAAAGAAGATAAAGCTGAAACTAAAGAAGAGAAGAAGCCTACGGAAAAGAATACTGAAGCTGCTGAGAAGAAACCAGCTACTAAAAAAGCTGCCCCTAAAGCTGAAAAGACTGAAAAGAAAGAAGGCGACAAATAATGGGTCAAAAAATTCACCCGTACGGTTTTCGTCTTGGTTATACAACCGATTGGAAATCTAGATGGTTTGCTTCTGGTACTGAATATACTGAGAATGTAATCCAAGATTCTAAAATTCGTGCTTATCTAAAAAAAGAACTTAGCCATGCTGCTGTAAGTCGTATTGAAATTGAAAGAAGTGGAGATAAAATCCGCATCGATCTTTATACTGCTCGTCCAGGTATTGTTATTGGTCGTAAAGGTTCTGAAATCGACAAGCATCGTCGTGCTTTAATAAAAATTTCTGGTAACCCAAAAGCACAACTAAATGTACAAGAAATTAAAAATCCTGAGCTAGACGCTATGTTATTAGCTCAAGGTGTTGCTGATCAACTTGCTGGTCGTGTATCTTTCCGTCGTGCCATGAAACGTGCCGTTCAAACTGCACTTAAAGCCGGAGCACTTGGTATTAAAATCCAATGTTCAGGACGTTTAGGTGGAGCTGAAATGGCTCGTCGCGAATGGTATCGTGAAGGAAGAGTTCCTCTTCATACAATGCGTGCTGATATTGATTACGGTGCTGTTGGTGCAGAAACTACAACTGGTCTTGTTGGTGTAAAAATTTGGATTTATAAAGGCGACATTGTTCCTTATAAAGTCAGCAATGACGATAAAATTTCTGTTGAAGCAAAAATGGCTACAGGAGAAACCTCTGGTGAAGCATTAGGTGAAGCACCAAAGCGAATTATCTCATCCGGTGGCGCAAAGCGTAAACCATCTGTTGTTGTACAAGAAGTAGAAGTTGATAAAATTGCTGCTTTAGACAATATTGTTGACGAGAATAAATCTCTTGTAGGTGAAGCTGATCCAGAATTAGAACGTCGTCTTCAAGAAGAAGAAGATATTGAAAAGCGTACTAAAAAAGATAACCACGAAACTCCACATTTCAGAGGAGATGATTAATTATGTTGATGCCTCGTAAAACAAAATATCGTAAACAAATGCGTGGCCGTATGCGCGGTCTAGCAAAAGGTGGAACCGAAATGAATTTCGGTGACTTTGGTATTCAAGCTATGGCATGTTCGTATGTAACATCTCGCCAAATTGAAGCTGCTCGTATTGCTATGACTCGTTATATCAAACGTGGTGGTAAAGTTTGGATCAATATTTTTCCTGATAAACCAATAACGCACAAACCTGCTGAAACTCGAATGGGTAAAGGTAAAGGTAATGTTGAGAGTTGGGTTTGTAAAGTTAAACCGGGACGAGTTATGTTTGAACTTTCTGGCGTTAGCGAAGAAGTTGCTCGTGAAGCTATGCGTTTAGCTATGCATAAACTTCCTTTAAGAACACGTTTTATATTGCGTGAGGATGGTGAATAATGTTTAGTTCAGAACTTAGAGAACTTAACGATGCTGAATTGTTAACAAAATTCTTAGATGTAAAAGAAGAACTTTTTAATCTACGTTTTCAAAATGCAACTGGATCATTAGAAAAGCATAACCTGATTCCACAATTGAAAAAAACTATTGCACGTGTAGAAACAGTTATGCGTGAACGTGAATTAGCATCACCGAGAGATGATGTTAAAGCAGAAGCAGGAGCTAAATAATGGCAGCTAAAGAAGAGATAAAAACTGAAGAACGCAAATCACGAAAAGTTCGTGAAGGTGTCGTAACTTCTGACGCTATGGATAAAACAGTAGTTGTTACTGTTACTTATCGTAAGCCTCATCCTCAGTACCGTAAAACTCAACTTAAAACAAAGAAATTCTATGTTCATGATGAGAACAACGAAGCTGGTAAAGGTGACAAGGTTCGCATTGGCGAAACTAGACCTTTGTCTGCAACAAAACGTTGGCGCTTAGTAGAGATACTAGAGAAGGCAAAGTAGGTTTAAGAAATGATTCAGCAAGAAAGTCGACTTAAAGTTGCCGATAATACAGGTGCACGTCAAGTACTTTGTATCAAGGTATTAGGTGGAACTCGTAGACGTTATGCACGTTTGGGTGACACTTTTGTAGCAACTGTTAAAGATGCACAACCAGGTAGTCAAGTAAAAAAAGGTGACGTAGTTAAATGTGTTGTTGTTCGTGTTAAAAAGGAACAACGACGTCCCGACGGTAGTTACATTCGTTTCGATGAGAATGCTTGTGTTCTTATTAAAGACGATATGACTCCTCGCGGAACTCGTATCTTTGGCCCAGTTGGACGTGAACTTCGTGATAAAAAATTTATGCGTATAGTTTCACTCGCACCGGAGGTAATATAAATGAAAATTCGTAAAGGTGATCGCGTTCGCGTTATCTCAGGCAAGAACAAAGGTAAAGAAGGCGAAGTAATTCGTACTGATGCCAAAAAGAATACTGTTCTTGTTGAAGGTGCAAACGTTGTTAAAAAACATCAAAAACAAACTAGTGCAACAATGCAAGCAGGCATCATTGATAAAGATATGCCGATAAATGCAAGCAACGTAATGCTTATCGATGCAGATGGACACACTACTCGTGTTGGAATTCGCATTGAAGACAAAGATGGAAAACGCACCAAAGTTCGTTTTTCTAAGAAGACGGGGAGCGCACTATAATGGCACCACGATTAAAAGAAAAATATACAAAAGAAATTGCCTCAAAGCTTCAAAACGATTTATCTTTGAAGAACAAAATGCAAATTCCACAATTACAAAAAATTGTTATTAACTCTGGTGTAGGTAAAGCTACACAACAAGGTAACTTGATAGAAGGAGCTGTTAAAGACTTAACTGCTATTTCTGGTCAAAAAGCTATGATCACTCGTGCTCGCAAATCAATTGCTGGTTTTAAGCTTCGCGAAGGTCAAGCTATTGGTGCAAAAGTAACTTTGCGTGGAGATCAAATGTGGGAATTCTTCGATAGGCTAGTTACATTGTCGATACCTCGTATCCGGGACTTTCGTGGACTGAGCCCTAAGAGTTTTGATGGAAGAGGAAATTATACTTTTGGTATTAATGATCAATTAATTTTCCCTGAAATTCAATATGATGATATTGATACTGCTCGCGGTATGGATATCACTATATGTACATCCGCAAAAACAGACGACGAAGGTCGTGCACTTTTGGCAGCGTTCGGTTTTCCGTTCAGACAACCACAACAGAGCGCGTAAGGTTAGGGAAATATAGATGGCAAAAAAAGCTTTAGTAAACAAACAACAACGTGAACCAAAATTTGCGGTACGAAAATATACTCGTTGCCGTAAATGTGGAAGAGCGCGTTCGGTTTATCGTAAATTCGGCGTTTGTCGTATGTGTTTACGACAAATGGCTCACAATGGTGAGTTGCCGGGCGTTACAAAGAGTTCATGGTAGAGGTGTATTGATATGAATATGACAGATCCAATTGCAGACATGCTTACACGCATAAGAAATGCAAACATTGCTATGCACGATACATTAACAATGCCTTCTTCAAAAATGAAAGAAGCTATTGCGAATATATTAGTTCGAGAAGGTTACATTACTGATTTCGAAGTTGCTGATATTGAAGGCAAAGCATATAAAAATTTAAAGATAACAATGAAATATTCCGAAGAGCGCGAAAAGGTTATAACTGGTATTAAGCGTATTTCGAAGCCTGGACTTCGTATATACAAAGCTTCTACTACTGTACCTCGTGTTCTTGGTGGTATGGGTATTGCTATTTTGTCAACATCAAAAGGTGTTATAACCGATCGCGAAGCACGTGCAAAGCATGTGGGTGGCGAAGTCCTATGTGAGGTTTGGTAGTTATGTCAAGAATCGGATTAAAACCAATTACAGTTCCATCTGGAGTTACTATTTCAATGACTGGTTCAACTTGTCTTGTAAAAGGACCTAAAGGTGAACTTAGTAATGAAATTCCAGATGTTATAAAAATTGATGTCAGTGAAGGTGTTATCAATGTTGTTCGCGATAGTGACGAACGACAAGCAAAAGCATTACATGGTTTAACACGTGCACTTGTTGCTAATAATGTTGAAGGCGTTGAAAAAGGTTATACAAAAGCACTAGAAATTATTGGTGTTGGTTATAGAGCTGCAGCAACTACTCCACAGAAATTAGATATGGCACTTGGCTTTTCTCACCCTGTAGTATTTAATGCACCTGAAGGTATTAGTTTTGTTACACCAACTCAGACTCGTATTGAAATTACTGGTATTGATAAACAACTTGTAGGTCAGGTTGCTGCCAATATTCGAAAATTGAAGAAACCTGAACCATATAAGGGTAAAGGTATTCGTTATGAAGGCGAACATGTAAGACGTAAAGCTGGTAAATCAGCTAAATAGTTGCACTACGAGGTCCGTACCTCCAAGAGGTCGGCCCTCCACGTAACAAAGGAAACAAAATGATTAAAACATCAAAGAATGCAAGAACAAGAAGACATATTCGTGTTCGTAAACTAATATCGGGAACTCCAACGACTCCTCGTTTAGCGATTTTCCGTTCAAATAAAAATATTGTCGCACAACTAATAGACGATCTAAATGGTGTAACAATTGCACAAGCATCAACATTGGAAAAAGAATTTACAGCTAAATCAGTAAATGTAGCTGCAGCTTCTAAAGTTGGAGAACTTGTTGCAACTCGTGCACAAGAAAAAGGTATTGAAAAAATAGTATTCGATCGTGGTGGTTATAAATATCACGGTCGCGTCGCAGCTGTTGCTGACGGTGCACGTAAAAAAGGACTTAAATTCTAAGTACGCAGTAATTGCGTAAGAAAAGTAGAGCTATGACAGATTCAACAAATGAAGAAGTAAAAACTGAAACACCAGTAGCAGCAACAGCTGCTAAAGCACCTGAGGTACAAAAAGAAGATAAGAAAAAATCTTCTAATAATAACTCATACGGTGGCGGTCAAGGTCGCGATAATCGTAACGATCGTAGTGACGAACCAAAACCAGAGGGTTATTTGGAAGAAAAAGTTATTGCAATCAACCGTGTTGCTAAAGTTGTTAAAGGTGGTCGTCGGTTCTCTTTCACTGCACTAGTTGTTGTCGGTGATGGTAATGGCAATGTTGGTCTTGGTTACGGTAAAGCTAAAGAAGTTCCTTTGGCTATACAAAAAGGAATCGATGAAGCAAAGAAAGCTGTTTTCGCTGTTCCATTAGCTGGACGAAGTCTCACTCACGAAATATTGGGAGTTCATGATGCTGCACGTGTACTGCTAAAGCCTGCCGCTCCTGGTACTGGTGTTATTGCTGGTGGTACAGTTCGTACTATTTTAGAATCTGCTGGAATCCGAGACATTTTGGCAAAATCACTAGGTAGTGCAAACGCGATAAATGTTTCTAGAGCAACTATTAACGGTCTTAAAAACTTGAAGCGTCCAGAAGATGTAGCTCGACTTCGTGGAAAATCAATGGAAGAAGTTACAACTAAAGGTATGTTGGCTTCATATAAAGAAACACAACGTGAACTTAAAGATAAAGTTAAAGCACATTAACTCTAAAAGTAAAAATTAAGAAGGTATGCTCATGGCACAAATACAGATTAAACAAATTAAAAGTAAGATTGGTACTAAACCAAATCATCGCGGTACTTTGCGCGCATTGGGTCTAACTCGTATTAGCCGTGTACGTATTCATGAAGATAACGAAATTATTCGTGGAATGATTGCTCGTGTTCCTCATCTTATTGAGGTAAGTGCTTACGACCCAAAATCAGATACAGGCAAAATGGCTAAGCCAGTTCCGAAGAAATCAAACAAGAAATAGTACTTGGAGGTAAGACCTCCAACGGGCTTAACCCCAAAAACCTCCAATAAAGGAAACATAATGATTAAGATAAACGATTTAGCTCCTAACCCGGGTGAGAAAAAAACTGCAAAGCGTGTAGGTCGTGGTATTTCAGGTAAAGGTGGAAAAACTGCTGGTCGTGGTTCTAAAGGACAACACGCTCGTAACACTGTGTTTGCTGGTTTCGAAGGTGGACAAGTCCCTACTTACCGTCGCTCACCAAAGGCTAAAGGTTTCAATAACCCTTTCCGTGTTGAATATCTTTCATTGAATCTAGACACTCTTAGCGATAATTTTAAAGATGGTGAAACAGCTGATCCTGGTATCATGCGTACTCGTGGTATTTTGAAGAAACAAGGTTTTGTAAAAATTCTTGGACGTGGAACTATTGACAAAGCAGTAACTGTGCATGCGCATGGATTTTCTGGCTCTGCCAAAACTGCAATTGAAGCTGCTGGTGGATCATGCGTGATTGTACCTCTTCCATGGGGTGACTCTCGTCGACCTGCTCTTGGTAACCAACATATGAACAGATAGTTTTTATTGTTTTAAAATGTTAAATATTTAAGGATGAATATGGAACTGTCGGGAAAATCATTAGCACAGAATCTTACAGATGAGTGTGAAAAAGCTTTTCTTCAAGCGTATCTAAATCAAATAGATTCCAGCGCTCTATTTAGTAATCTATTTCATACAAGCAATGGTCAAAAATCAAAAATCCCTAATGTCGATCTAACAGTAGTTGTTAAAGCTGAAGATGTCATCTGCGTTATTGAAAATTTTTTAGAAGCTCAAAAAAGATCAAACGTAAATCCTGATTTGGTAAATGGTAATATGATTCGCTTTTTGGCTTATCAGATATATCAAGAATATGTTCGTATTTTTACTCAAAAAGTTACAGAGATATCACATGAGAAACTTGAAAAGCTCCAAAATTATGACATTGAAAAAGCCATCAGAGAATTTGATGATGATTTCAATATTTTAGTTGACGATATGATTGAAATTTATGAACTACTAAATAATCCTATAGCTGATGCCCTTATTAGATTTAGAGAAAGTCTTGATGAAGGGTTAACACGTACCGACAAAAATAATATATTAGATGAATTTGAAGCTATAGCAGAAAAGTTAAATAGGAACGAAAATTTAGATGATCATTCAGCTGCTGTCCTTTTATGTTTAAGTACCGTTTTGGAAAAGTTGCCAGGATTTGATATGGTAGTTCCTGGATAATTTTAAATTAATATAAAGCCGGGGAGCCCGCAACCAAGCGAGCTGAGAGTGTAGATATTTCTACTGACCCATAACCTGATCTGGATAATGCCAGCGGAGGGAAGTCATGAACGAATCTAACTTATATAGTGGTTTTCAAACTCTTATAAATAGACCAAAACAAAAATCAAAACCAATTATTATATGGGATTTAGACGGTACAATCATTGATGATTCACTCTACCGTACATGTGCTCAAAATGTTTTCCAAAAAATATTTGGTATAAAGATAACTGATGAAGAATATAATATTTATTTTGAGAATCAAAATTATTGTCACCATACGACTAAACAATTCCTGCTTAACAATAATATTGATCCAAAAGATATACCTGCACTTGAAGAAGTTTTTGATGCTATTGATCAACACTTTCGAGATCTTCTTACGAGTGGATTAATTCAAACTTTAGGCAATGCGGTTGAACTCATATCAGAACTACATAGACAAGGTTATAGGCAATGTTTAGTTACTGGATCTTGTCGCGAAACAGTTGATGAAGTACTTTTAAAGCTCGTCCCGAATTTTTTTGAGCTAATCATTGCAAGAAAAGACACATTTTGGCAAAAACCAAATAGTCAACCATACGAAAAATGTTATAAGTCTATAAATGCAGATCCATCTGATTGTGTAATTATTGAGAATTCGCAACAAGGAGTCAGTTCAGCGAGAAATTCAGGTGCATATGTTATTGCTTGTTCTGACAATCAAGAAATGGGCGAAACTCTAAGGACTTTTGGTGCACATTGTGTTACATCGTTATCTCAACTTACACCAGAGTTAATTTCATTGTTTTGGGAAACTTTTGATCATAATAGGCAATCTATCGCGCCTGTTATGCATACTTTATAATATTAAGGTAATTTTTCGTCAAAACGATAAATACTTTACGTTTAATCATGTAATGATAAGCGTTATCAAGCTAGAATTACCCAATAATATTTATAATAATTGCGCAAAAGTTTCGCAACCCAAGGAGTCCAAGTGATTGATCGTTTAGCGTCAATGTTTAGAATTGAAGATCTTAGAAAAAAGATCTTATTTACCCTACTAGTAGTTGTCATCTATCGCGTTGGCTCATTTATTATTTTACCCTACGTAGATTATGCAGCTGTTCAAAAGTCATTAACACAAGAAAATAGTGGTTTACTAAGTTATTTTGCACTTCTTGCAGGTGGTGGGCTACGTAACCTAGCGCTTTTTGCTCTAGGTATTATGCCTTATATTACTGCTTCAATTATTATGCAGTTATTGGGTGAGATTGTTCCAAAACTTAAAGCTTGGAAAGACGAAGGTCAGGACGGCCAAAAGAAAACTACACAGTTAACTCGTTATGTGACAATATTTCTAGCTTTACTCCAAGCTGCTGTATTAGTTAGCCAACTTAACCAAGGTCGACTATTCAACCAAAATTTCGATCAAGGAAGCTCAGCAATAACTACTTTCTTATTACCAAATATGAACACTTGGAAATTTTTGATGATTATAATTACTTTGGTAGCTGGTACTGCAATGATAATGTGGTTGGGCGAGCTTATAACCCAACGTGGTATAGGTAATGGTATGTCAATTATTATTTTTGCTTCTGTGGCAAGTTCTGTACCATTCCAGTTCCAAGCTGTATGGACACAAGGTGGAACTTTTAAATTTTTCGTAATCACTATTATTGGTATTGGTATGATTGCTGGTGTTGTATTTATTGAATCTGGTCAACGTCGTATTCCAGTGCAATTTGCAAAAAGGGTAGTTGGAAGAAAAATGATGGGTGGTCAGTCGAGCTATATACCTATCAAGGTTAATACTGCTGGAGTTGTACCAGTTATTTTTGCTCAATCATTATTAGTCTTTCCTGCACTATTAGCTGGGCTTATTGGTAATCAAGGCATTAGTAAATTCATTGAGAGAAATTTCATTAACGGACAGTCTTGGTGGTATATGTTGGCTGAAGTTGGGCTTATCATGGCATTTGCTTATTTTTATACATACATAACTTTCAACCCGGCTCAGCAAGCAGATATTATTCGCAAACAAGGTGGTTATATTCCTGGTATAAAACCTGGTTTAGAAACAGAGAAATATTTTGCACGTATTCTAAATAGGATAACTCTACCCGGTGCAATGACTATTGCATTCATAGCTGGTTTGCCGATCGCTGTAACTATTTTGTGGAAAATTCAACAATTCCCATTTGGTGGTGTGTCAATGCTCATCTTGGTTAGCGTTGCATTAGAAACTATGAAACAAATTGATTCACAGATGTCTCTTCGTAATTACGAAGGTTTCTTAAGTAAATAAAGAAAAGACTTTTGATTTATGTCAGTACCGCGTTTAATACTTTTTGGAAAGCAAGGTGCTGGAAAAGGTACGCAAGCACAGTTGTTAGTTAAAGAATATTCATTAGTTCATCTTTCAACTGGCGACATATTTCGTCTAGCCATAAAGCAGAGTACGCCTGCTGGAAAAGAAGCGAAAAGTTATTTAGATCAAGGTCAATTGGTTCCAGATGATGTTGTTATAAAAGTTGTAAATGAAAAATTTGAAAATGATGAAGATTTATTAAAGTGTGGTTTTGTATTAGATGGCTTCCCCAGAACTAATTCTCAAGCTATAGCTTTAGAAGAATTATTAAGACGAAAGAAGGCTCCTTTATCATGTGCCATTAATATAGCAGTTGATAACGATATAGTTATGTCGCGTATAACTGGTAGACGCATTTGTGTCGAGTGTGGGTCTATCTATAATTTGAGTAATCCTCCAAAAAATGGTTGGATATGTGATCAGTGTGGAGGCGATGTTCGACAACGCGCTGATGATACTGAACTTGCTATTAAAACCCGACTTGCTTTGTATGAAAGAGAAACTTCGCCGCTTTTAGAATTTTATGGGAATTGTAATCTACTTGAAGAAGTCGATGGCTTGGGCACAACTGAAGAAGTTTCTATTAGAATAAAAAATGTAGTAGAAAAACGAGTTGATTAATTTAGTCTTTTTATATCTATAACACAGTAGACAATAGTGCATATTCGTAGTTAAAATATAAACGTATATGCCAAATAAATATGAACTTCAATTACAAATTTTAAAGCAACATCCAAGTCTCATTGGCGTGATCCCGCCAGTATTAAGATTTGATGCCATAAAATATTTAAATGTTCCTGATCTTCGTGCATATAGAGCTAGATACAGGCTTGACCGTGCTTATCAATTGATTAAAGAATTTCAAGATCATTTTGCTTATGAAGGTAAGTATCATGTACCTATTCATTTTTTAGATGTAGAAGCACGACTATTAGACGATATAGAAAACCTAAGGATAATAGGTATTAAATTTAGTTTAGAGAAAATAGCATTAGCAAAAATATTTTCACGTACACATGATATTGTTCATAATGCAGGCAAAGAAATACCATATTTTTTAACAGTAAAAAAAATTGCAAACCTATATGGATTTGATAGTAATTGTAATAAAGTATTACAAGAAATAATGTGTGCGATAAATTTTGGTATAGAGCAAGACAATATATATTCTTTAGCAGAACATAATTCTGATTCAAATTCTGATTCAAAATTTGAGCCAAGAGAATTAATTGATACATATCATGATCATATAAAATTAAGTGATGAAGAAATGTCTGGCATTGTTGCAGATTCGATTTTATATAAGTGTGGATTTTCAGACAAAGAAAGACGTATACTATCCGGTTTGATTCAAGCTACAGAATTTCGAAGATCATTTACTGTGGTTGGAAAGCCGGGAATTAAATTTCCTAGAACACAATTTGAATTACTAGCCAAGCTCGCAGATATAGGTAGTTTTTATGGTTCTACTGAAAAATGGTTAAAACTGAGTTTAGATCTCATTCAAGAAACTTTTGCTGGAAAAAAGATGTCTCCTTTGGATTTTGTAGATTTTGAATTAGAATTTTTTAATAGTTTCGTCAAACTGGTACTTAAGGATGAAAATCTGCCGATTGTTCGTTCCTCTAACGGTCAGCTTCAAAAAGCAATTGTTCCACAAACATTTGTGAGGGAAGTTAGAGCTAAACTAGAATATTTAGAGGATCTACGTCAAGAATTAGTAAAACTTCCAGAAGATATAACTACAGGAATTATAGATTTAACCAAGGAAACACTGAGCAATATAAGAGCTATCGCGAGTGATAAGTTAAATGGATTCTTAGATCTTGTACTTCCAGCACTTAATGTAACTAACTGTGACACTACTAGTACTGTCACTGACACAAGCTCATCTGTAATAATTATTGAATAATTTCTTCTAAAATACCGCTCACTTGGCGCGAAGTGCTCAACATAGTCTAAAATATTGCCTCGTCAAAAAAATATCGAGGCATTCACTCTGCGGCAATTTAGTGAATCTCTCAAGTAGTAATAAGTAAGGTGAATATTAGTGGCACAAGGTAAAGAAGACGTTATTGTTTTAGATGGTAATGTTCTCGAAGCCCTAGGCAATGCAATGTTTCGAGTAGAACTCGAAAATAAGCACACTATCATTGCACAAATTTCTGGAAAAATGAGAATGCATAACATTCGTATTTTGCCTGGAGATAAAGTCCAAGTTGAGCTCACAACATATGATCTCAATCAGGGCAGAATTACTTACAGATATAAATAAGACATTCACTTTAAATTATTCATTAAATCGAAAAGGCAAGCATGAAAGTTCGTCCCTCTGTAAAAAAGATGTGTGAAAAATGTCACGTTATTAAAAGACGTGGTGTTGTTCGCGTGATTTGCGAAAATCCTAGACATAAACAACGTCAAGGCTAACCAAGAACTTAAGGCACAAAGAAAGGCCCAATAAAATATGGCACGTATTGCTGGAGTTGACATACCGCGCGAAAAGCGAGTTGACATTTCATTAAGTTATATATTCGGTGTAGGTCGTAAAACCGCACTTGACATTTGTGAGGCAATTAATTTGCCTGGTCAAACGAAAGTACGCGATCTATCTGAAGATGAGATCGCAAAAATCCGTCAGTTTATTGACGGTAATCTAAAGGTAGAAGGTGACCTTCGTCGTGATGTTTCACAAAATATCAAACGTAAGATGGAAATCGGATGCTATGTAGGTATTCGTCATCGTCGCGGACTTCCTGTTCGTGGTCAACGTACTTCAACAAATGCTCGTACTCGTAAGGGTCCAAAGAAAACTGTAGCTGGTAAGAAAAAGGTAACTAAGTAATGGCAACTTCTACGAAAACTCGCCGCCCCAAAAAGAAGGAACGTAAAGACGTCTTTTATGGTGTGGCTCATATCAAATCAACATTTAATAACACAATTGTTTCAATAACAGATCAGCAGGGCAATGTAATTGCGTGGTGTTCTTCTGGAATGGTTGGATTTAAAGGTTCAAGAAAATCAACTCCTTATGCTGCTCAAATGAGTGCTGAACATGTTGCTAAAAGAGCAATGGAACATGGTGTTAAAAAAGTAGACGTATTAGTTAAAGGTCCAGGTTCTGGTCGTGAAACTGCAATACGTTCACTTCAAAGCGCTGGTATTGAAGTTGTAGGTATAAAAGATGTAACTCCGCTTCCACACAACGGTTGTCGTCTTACTAAAAGAAAGAGGGCATAAGAAATGGCTCGTTATACAGGTCCTGTATGTCGTTTGTGTCGTCGCGAACGAATGAAATTATTCCTAAAGGGTGCAAAATGTGACTCTATGAAATGCCCTATTGAGCGTCGTCCTTATCCTCCCGGCCAACACGGTCGAGGTAGAATTCGCGAAACTGAATACTTGCTACAATTGCGTGAAAAGCAAAAGGCTCGTCGTATCTATGGTGTTCTCGAAAAACAATTCCGTTTAACTTATGCACGTGCTTCACGTCTACAAGGTAAATCTGGTGACAACTTATTGCGTCTATTAGAAACACGTTTAGACAATGTAGTTTTTAGAGCTGGTTTTTCTGCATCACGTTCACAAGGTCGTCAATTTTTACGTCATGGTCACGTGTTAGTAAATGGTAAGCGTGTCGATATTCCTAGTTACCAACTTAAAAAAGGAGACGTTGTTTCTTTAACTGAAAAAGCTAAGGCAATGATTATTATCCGTCACTCTTTAGAAGTACTTGATCATACTCCTCCAGTTTGGTTAGAAGTAAATAAGAGCGAAGCGAAAGTTACTGTTAGTGATTTACCAATTCGTGAACAAATCGACATTCCAGTACGTGAACAACTCATCGTTGAGTTGTATAACAAATAATCTTTTAAACATAAGTGAAATCAAGGAGCTAACAAATGTTAATTATTCAAAGACCAGAGGTAGAAGCCGGCGAAGAGATCGGCAACCTTTGTCGTTTTACAATTTCACCTTTAGAGCCAGGTTTTGGTCAGACTCTTGGAAACTCAATACGTCGTACTTTGCTTTCATCTATCCCGGGTGCAGCAATTACTTCTATTCGTTTCGAAGCTACTCTTCATGAATTTGATGTTATTCCTGGTGTTAAAGAAGACGTTACCGATATTGTTCTTAACATGAAAGATGTAGTTATTACTTCTAACTCTGACGAACAATTACTAGGACGTATCGAAAAAACTGGCCCTGGAATTGTTACTGCTGGTGATATACAAATTAGTTCTGAAGTTGAAATTATTAACCCTGAATTAGTTATTGCAACTCTTGGTGAAAAAGCAGAATTTATTTGCGAAGTAACTGTTGAACAAGGACGTGGATACTTAAGTATCGACAAATCAAAAACGAATGCAACTATTGGTATTATTCCTATCGATGCGATCTTCACGCCAGTAAGACGTGTTAGCTATGAAGTTTCACCTACACGTGTTGAACAAGCAACTAACTTTGATGAGTTAAGTATTGAAATTGAAACTGATGGATCTTTAACACCTCGCGAGGCATTAGCATCAGCTTCAAAAACTCTTGCTAACCTAATGGAACTTATTTCTGAACTTAGCGAAAAGCCGCAAGGTCTTGAACTTGGTGAAATAGCACCTCAGAGCTCAACTTCACCTGACTTAGAACTTAGCGTTGATGAACTTGATCTTAGTGAACGTCCAAGAAATTGCTTACGCCGTGCACGTCTAGAAACAATTGGTCAATTAATGTCAATGAGTGCAGAAGAACTTCTTGCACTAACAAACTTCGGTCAAAAGTCGCTTGATGAAATCATTGAGAAACTAGATGAACGCGGTTTAGCACTTCCACACAAACACTAACAATATACAATTAACCTCGTGAATGCGGGGAAGGGCCAGACCTTGTGAGCAAGCTTGCATAGTTATAAGCCCTAAAAGTAAAGGATATCAAAATGGCTACTCCAAAAAAAGGACAACGTTTCGGTCGTGACCCTAAACACCAACGTTTAATTGTTGCGACTATGGCAAATCAATTTTTTACAACTGGAGCAATCGAAACAACTATTGCAAAAGCAAAATTCATGCGTCCTATCCTCGAACAGCTTATAACTAAAGCTGGCAAAGGAAATACACAACATATTCAACGCCAGCTAGTGGCTACACTGCATGACAAAACTGTTGTACATAAGCTGGTTAGTGAAATTGGGCCTAAATATACTTCTCGTCCTGGTGGATATATACGCATCTTGAAACTCGGTGTTCGTCCTGGTGACATGGCTATGATGGCAAGAATAGAACTCGTTTAATATACTATTAATACTTTAAATTATCCATCACCATATCTTTCACATACAATTCAGGATCATTCAAACTCTCTGTCTAGCGATTATGGTTATCCAGTTAAGCATTTAGATTCAATAGTCTCATGGTCAGAACGTACAACGAAACGAACAAGGTGTCTTTAGCATATATGTGTCGTCAACCATTGGAAAGATACTTACTGATATTGACATAACGCCAGAACAATTGAGGTTAGCATATGGATCGGGCTTGGAATGTTAAAATTTATCTTTCCACTGTTTTCTTGTTAGTCGATAGAGCGGTCCTTCTATTTCAAAAGTTGGTCTAGAAAGAATTTGGCGTTTCCCATGATTAATCATTTCAAAACCGAGACGCTCCGGAATTTTTTGGCTAATCAAGTTATCTTTGTCACAACCTATATCAATTCCTGCAGCATTTGTTGCCTCAAGGCAGACTTCGGTCAGCTTTTTAACAGCATTAGTTGCGATACCTTTGCCGTTAACTTTTTCACTCAACCAGTAGCCAATTTCTAGAAATTCGCCTGTCTCTTCACGTTTATGTATACCAATGCTGCCAACTATTATATTTTGATAAATAATATAGTATTGGCAAGAGATATTATTAATTTTATTAGATATAGATTCATTTATATGTTCACGAGAATTTTGTGCCACATTTTCTACACGTGCCCAAGGCATCCATACTTTTAGAAAATCTATATTATTTAATATGACTTTAATAAATTTATCTAGATCTTTTTTGTTTGATGCCCGTAATACTATTTTTTCATCTACTTCTATTTCATCTGGTAGATTTGAGATTTTTATTTTACTGTAGTCCATAATTCATTATACAGATAGCAATATAAGCAATCCAGCTGTTATTAGTAAAATCCTTGAGTGAGTAATTGTGATTTATAGGCAATTTGGCCTATTTTGTCGAGATTAACTAAAGAAATATCGGATCGTGTCGTAGAAATTACTATGATCAAAACATTAGGCCTTAAATTCGTATTAATTATTTCGATGCTTTCACTCCCTGCGGTCTCTTATGCATTACCAAGTGATCCACCAGTCGCTAATACAAGTAGCGCAAATGTTTCAGGCATGTTCCCGATTTTACAAGGTTTTACGAATAGGGATGGTGTAATAGAACACGGTTTTCAATATGGGCCTACAAGTAGTTATGGTTCCCAAGTTAAAGAGACAAAAGAATTAGAGAGATACAGTTATGTTTCTGAATTCATGTCTCGTGGTTCTGGAGATGGACAACTTCAAGCTGCCCAAGATATTGCATATGATGCTAGCGGTAATATTTATGTTGCGGATACTAATAATAATCGTATTCAGAAGTTTGATAGTAGTGGAAATCTTTTGTTGAAGTTTGGAACAAATGGCACTGCTAATGGTCAAATGAATGGTCCGAGTGGTATTGCTATAGATGCAAATGGCAATATTTATATAACTGATACTGATAATTATCGTGTTCAGAAATTTGATAGTGATGGAAATTTTGTTTCTAAATTTGGTACTATTGGTTCAATTGATGGACGTTTTTTGTTTCCTCGAGCAATTGCTATAGACAGTGCAGGCAATATCTATGTTGGAGATCAAAGCACTCGTATTCAAAAGTTTAATAGTTCAGGTGTTTTTGTTTCTAAATTCGGTGCTACTGGCACTGGCGATGGACAATTAGATGGTTCCGGTGTTCGTGGAATAGCTATTGATTCAAATGAAAATGTTTTCGTGACTGATAGTGGCAACAATCGTGTACAGAAGTTTGATAGTGATGGAAATTTTGTTTCTAAATTTGGTACTATTGGTTCAGAAACTGGACAATTTAAATATCCTATTGGCATAGATGTTGATTCTGACAACAATCTTTTTGTTGTCGATACACAAAACTCTCGAGTCCAAGTTTTTGATAGTTCGGGTGTGTTTGTTTCTACATTCGGTACTAATGGTTCGAAAGTTGGAGAGTTCAATAGTCCAAATGGAATAGATGTAGATCCTAATGGCAATATTATTATTGTAGATACATCTAACAGTCGAGTGATACGCTATGTAAAGAACGATCCTGCAAACACACCGTTTTTATTGGAAGCATAAGTATATTGTGGTAACGAATTCCATTATCGTGCCTTTGTCACAAATGAGAATGGCACAACATATGGTGATGATGCAATTGCTACGACTCCTGACTGTTTAGATGGGCCATTCAATTTGACTGGTACTGCTACTGCTAGAACAATAAATTTAAACTGGAATGGTGGACCGAATGATTTTATTGGTTATGCACGCATTGCCTATCGTAAACAGGGCTCACAAACTTGGATAAATAATGATAATAATGGTATGGGCGAAGGTCTAATATCAGAAGGTATAGAGCCAGGTACGACTTATTCTATACGAGTAACAGTAATGACTATTGATTGGAATGACCCTAACGAGACTGAACAATATACAGCGTGGTCAAATGAATTCGAAATTACTACACTTCCTGAAGGTACGTTTACCATATCGTCTTGTCGTGACTTACAAGCAATTGGTTACGACCCTTCTACTGGACTTACAGGGGACCTCGAAGGTCATTATGTTTTAGATCGAGATATCGATTGTGCAGATTCTGTTAATTGGGTTTGGGGAACAAATGTAGATGCTCCGGGTGTTGGTATAATGACTGGCGCGGGTTTCTTCCCTATTTTCGATACAGAAAATGGAACTTCTACTGGGCCAGAAGGTTTTAGAGGCGTACTTGACGGTCAAGGCCACAGTGTCTCTAACCTATATCAAAAATCTAGTTTATTAGCTGGTATTTTTGGCACTTTGGATGGTGCTACAATTGCTAACACTAGTTTTGAAAATCTAACAATTGAAGCTGATAGTGATGCTAAATATGTTGGTGGTATATCTTCAATAGCTTATAACGGTGCAAGCATACAAAACGTTAGTGTTAATGGTTCAATTGACTCTATTACTGATAGCGATATGCGTGTTGCTTCAAACCGAAACGGTGGCCTTAGTAGTTTTACCGTAGGTCCTAACGACAAGACCTATTTTTCGATATATGGAAATATTGTTGTGGCTAATAGTGATGGTGAACAACAATCTACATTTGGGGGCAACGAAATTGTCTATGGAAGCGGAGTTACAGTTGACTCCAGCGGAAACACATTTGTAACTGATAACAGTTTAGATAAAATGTTCAAGTTCGATCAACAGGGAAATGAAATAGAACAATTTAGTACAACAATTCAAGCCGCCAAAAAAACTTGGCTTGGAACCACTAATGGTATTGATTCTCTTGGTAATCTCTACAATGTAAAAGCTTATAGTGAAGGTTTTCAAAAGTTTGATAATGACGGTAATTTCATTTCAGAGTTTGGATCAAGAGGTTCTGGTGATGGACAATTCGAAGGACCTACTGGTATTGCTTTTGATACTAACAACAATATTTATGTAGCCGACTCTCAAAATGATCGTATCCAAAAATTAGATTCGAATGGAAACTTTATTTCAAAATTTGGTTCATATGGTCAAAGCGATCTTCAATATCCCGAAAATGATGATATCGATGGTAATTTTAATAGTCCATCAGATGTTGCTGTCGATTCTGCTGGCAATATCTATGTTTCGGATAGCTACAACTGTCGAGTACAAAAGTTTGATAGTAATGGGAATTACATAAGCCAATTTGGTCGATACGGTGATGGTGAAGGAGAGTTTGTCTATACTGGAGATTTATCACTTGATACAGCGGGTAATATTTATGTTTTAGACCAGACACGACGAGTACAAAAGTTTGATAGTAACGGAAACTTTATAGCTACTATAACTAAAACAGGTGCTCCACAGCCTCGAATTGGTGCACTCGTTGGTGGTACTTCAAGTCATAGGGGTGGCGGTAATGTTGCTTCTCTTGTAGTTGCTCAATCATCAACTAATGTTGCTATTAGCCGTGATGTATTCTCAGATGTTAGCCAAACTGTAGTTATCGGCGGTGTTCTAGGTTATGGAAATGCTCATATTTCTGATGTCTATTCTGTTGGGCCAATTAGTTTACACGATGAACGAACAAGTAGCACTGCTACTTCTATGCTTGGTGGAATTATAGGTTATGGCGTGAACTCTATTGTTGAGCGTTCATATTCTACTTCTGCTCTTTCAACTGATGGAACAACAAATTCAAACCTTGGTGGAATAATTGCCTTTAACTCTGGAAGTACCATAATTGATTCCTATGCCTCTGGTCTAAATACTGGTGCCGCAATATCTGGCGGTGTTGTTGGTCTTGGTGAGACTGATGATGACGGTAACCGTCCAGAATTTGAAAATACATCTTTTGATCAATCTGCTACCACTCAAAACAATTGTGCTTCGCTAGCTTCAAATGCGCAAGGTGATCCAATAACAATTATTGATGAGATGTGTAAACCTATAAACACTGATGGTTTATCTCCTAACTATTATTTTGGAGATAGTCCAGCACCTGTATTTCAAAGTTGGAATTTCGATGATGTATGGCTCAAAAATGATTCAGCGAATCCAACTTTGCGTCCTTATGTTCTAGGTATAGAAGAAACAAATAACTCTGATGGGCCTGGTGATTCTGCTGAGTCTGGTGGTGTTAATGGTACTAATGAAAACAGTTTTAATGACGAAATTGACAGCAAAAAAGTTGCCAAGAAATTCGCAGCAGCTAAAAATGTTAATGCTGTATCTGAAGAGACTGGCACTGGAAACTCTGAATCGAGCACTAACTATGACTCAAGCATAAACTATGACAGTTTTAAAGCAAGTCCAAAATTAGGGGATACCGCTACCATAAATTCTCAATCACTCAAAACGAATGATCTTTCAACAATTTTCTGGTTTGCTTCTTTGATAGTGCTAATACTCTCTGTAGGTTTTGCTAGCTGGTGGATGATTTTTCGAAAACGAAATACTAACAATACGTAGTTTGGACATAAAATTACACTATAAACATTGTAGAATAAACTGCTTATGGCAATTATCTTAAGTTTATATTTTGGCTAAGAATGAAATGTTGTTAAAAGATACGCCGCTAGCAACAATTGACATGAAAATTGTCGACGTTACGATACCCATCCATAATGAAAATATTGAAAATCTATTGGCTTCATTAAAAAAAGTCGACAAGTATCTTAAAACACTAAGCACAGAATTGGCTTTTAACTATAACTTGACTATTGCATGTAGTGCTGTCCCAAAAGCTACAAATAATGCTATATATAAATTTGTTAAAAACCAGACACACATGCGTTTTGTTCGAACTGAAAAGAAAGGCCGAGGTCGTGTATTAAAAGAAGCATGGCTTAGTTCAAACTCAGATATCGTAATGTATATGGATGTTGATCTTGCTACAGATTTATCATCTGTTCAAGCGCTTTTAGACCCACTTCTTTCTGGATATACCGGTATTGTTATTGGTAATCGTAGGCTGAAAAAATCTAGAGTTAAACGTAAAGCAATGCGCTCAATTTCCTCTGCAATGTATCATAGAGCTAGCAGACTATTTGTTGGTACAAAATTTATAGATATGCAATGTGGATTTAAAGCTATGCCAACAGTTTTAGCAAAAAAGCTTATACCAAAAGTTAAAAATAATAAATGGCTGTTCGATTCCGAACTTCTCATTAATGCAAAAAATCAAAAGGTTAAAATTAAATCGGTGCCCATCACTTGGAACGAATCTCCTTCAACTACTGTCAAATTTTTAAAACTCGCATCAGAAATGATGAAATTTATTAATAGAATGTCCGTTACACAAAAACGTATCATCACGCCTGAACGTCTTTTGTTGGTGGGGTTAATGTTAATAGCTTCATTAATATTTCTTGTAAATCTAACAGATAATCAATGGGCGAATCTCTATTATTCGGCTGCTACACAATCGGCGTCAACAAGTTGGAAAGCATTTTTATTTGGTGGGTTTGATGCACAAGGTTTTATTACTATAGATAAATTCCCGATTGTTTTATGGCCGTCGGTCTTTTCTGTCAAACTTTTTGGTTTTAGTCAGTTCGCAGTTTTGTTGCCACATGCTCTAACCGGCATATTTTCTAGTCTTGCCATATATAAAATAGTGCGTCGACATTTCGATATTACTAGTGGTTTAGCTGCTGGTCTTATATTCATTTTTTCGCCTTTGAGTACCATCATGTTTCGATTTAATAATCCTGATAGTTTTTTGGTGTTAGCAAGTATTTTATTGTTAGCTTGTGTTTTAAAGGCCATGAGTACTGAAAGCTGGAAATACTTTCTGATGACTGGTGTGGTGCTTGGTCTAATGTTCCAAATTAAAACTTTACAAGCATTAATTTTTTTACCTATATTATTCGTAATAGTTCTATGGGATTTTCGTGTAAGCAAATCTTTACACAGTTTTGTGAAGAAATTGATTCTCGGTGGTGTAGTTTTTCTATTAACAGCTTTGTCGTGGCCTATTTTTGTTTCCTTAACGTCGCCAAATAGCAGGCCAATTATTGGTGGCTCAGCAAGTAATAATGTTTGGGATCTGGTTTTTGGCTATAACGGTCTATCGCGCTTGACTGGAGATGGTCCAGCGAAAGTCTCTGGTGGACCATCGGCAATATTCGGCGGGAATTCAGGATTTTTTAGGATGTTTAATTCATCTTTCTTCTCTAATATCGGATGGTTTTTACTACCTGCAATAGTTTGTGCATGCTTTGGAATTTGGTATTGTTTTAAAAATAATAATGAGCAAAGTAGAAGCCAAAAAAGACAACTTCTCTTTTGGTCACTAGTACTTCTATTTTACGTATTTGTTTTCAGTATTGCTAAAGGCAAAATACACGGTTATTATAGTTTGATTCTTATCCCGGCAATTTCTGCTCTATTAGGGATCAGTTTGCAATTAGCTCGAAAGCACAAATCTTATGGACGCGGTTTGCTATATTGGCTAACAGGAAGCACTGTTATCTCAGTTGGGGTTGTAATTCCATTTTTATTACGGAGTATAGACCCAAAATGGTTCCCAGTGCTTTTCTTTTCACTTATTATCACTGGTGTCTTATTGGCTTTTATATCAATTTTTGCTATTTATAATAATAAAGATACTTTAGTAAAATTAGTTTTCTTTTTGGGGTTATCGTAATTTTTGCTGTCTCGACAATTTCTGCATATGAAACACGCAATAGCGCATATATTGGCTATGTGCCATCGGCAATGCCTAAAGACAAAATATTTACACAGATTCCACCAGTAGCAAAACCAGATAGAAAACTATTTAATGACTTAGTTAGACTTAGTGTTTCTAAAAAATGGATTGCTATCACCGAGAATAGTTTTGATGCTTCAGTAATTGAACTATCTACCGGGCGTTCCGTAATGTCACTTGGTGGGTTCGATGGTAGAAAAAGTCTCATAAGCGACAAGAAACTTCAGTCATATATTGAAAGTGGCCAAGTTGCATATTATTTGACGAGTACGAGGGCTAATACAAATTTGTATCGTAGTCCATACGATACATCTAAAGATTTGATAGGCAAAGACAGTGACACACCATCAATAATTGCCAAGTATGCAAATAGATGTGTCGTAAACTCTGAGTGGTCGTTGTATGCTTTAGACGGAAATCCCTGCCCTAAAGAATACTAAAACTAGCGCTTTTACAAGTAGCTCCTCTGGTATTGATCCAGCAGTTAATTTCTTTACACATCTTGAATATTATTTCGTTTATTGAATCGGTTGATTTAGCAACTAAAATTATCACTATGGTCAACTTGAAATGTATTTTTTCATACTTAGGAACATATTTTCATGGTAGCGCAGAACAAGTTGGTATTCCAATAGAAATTGTGCCTACTGTAGTCGGGAAAATTCGCGAAGTAATAGAAATGGTTACACAATCTAAAGTTCGAATTAATTTAGCGGGACGTACCGACAGAGGAGTCCACGCTCGCGCTCAAGTAGCAAATTTTTTTGTTGATGAAAGTGTTGATCAATCGAGTTTATTTCGAACTTTGAATGCAAGGCTTTCTCCACAAATAACTTTTCACTCTTTGGAAAAAGTAGACGATGATTTTCATGCGAGGTTTTCGGCTAAGGCTAGAACCTATCGTTACTATATTTATAATGGAGAAAACCCCCACCCATTTTATTCAGATTTTACGTGGCACATTTATAATAATTTAAATTTTAAAAATATGGTTTTAGCAGCTAAGCATTTTGTTGGTGAACATGATTTCACTACTTTTTGTCGAACAAATACAGACGTAAAGCATAATATAAGAAAAGTTGTCAACGCAGAACTCTCAATAGTAGATAAAGATTTATTTAGCATCTGCGATGTATCACGTAAAGAAACACGGCTTATATGTTTTGAAATAAAAGCAAATGCTTTCTGTTGGCAAATGGTTCGATCAATAATGGGTACTCTTGTTGATGTCGGAAGGGACAAAGTTAATCCTGATGATATCCCCGCAATGATAAAAGCAAAAGATAGATCTATTACGAAACAATTGGCTCTTCCGCACGGTTTAACGCTATTTTCAATAGAGTACTGATGTTGCTTTTAATTCGTATTTGTGATGTTATTGTGATTTATAGTACGATAATGTAATGGGAACATGTAATAGGCCATCAAGTGGAAGTTTTTTTATCAAGATAGTTCCATCAGTTGGAAGAAACATTAAGCTAGCTTCTTTTGCAAATAGAAACTTATTAGCATTTTATGCTGAAATCTGTCAAGATCGATCTTTGTTTGATAGGTTTAGAAATATACCCATATTAACTAAAACCATACCGCCTAAAATGGCGACAATAGTTTTAGATCCAAAACGACTTGAAGGGTATGGGAAAATTGGTTCTGACTCCAGAAAAAATTTGATTGAGCAGGTTGAGAAACTTTGGCATGAAATTAATGAAGCAATTCAATATGGTGGACCTATTAAGAGCTTTCAGATGGAAATGCCAGATGACTTAATGAAAATAGTTGCTAGGACGTATCTAGCATCCTTATCGATGAGCTCTAGAATGGGCACTACGAGCGGGAAAGCTCGTGTGCTGCCGAACGAGCTTTTAGTTACATTAGAAGCATTGCACTGTATGTTGACTGGAGACAAAGACAGTAAAGTATTAAGTGATGCTGCGGTTAGAGTAACATCGCAAGATACTGATTGTATTGAATTCGTAGTTAGTTCAAAAGGAATTGGCACAAAAGGTGTGTCTGCGGACTTCTCGAAAAGGTTGGGTACCGCAATTTTAGGAGATTTAGGCTCTGTAGCACCCAAAGGTCCTATTCCACTCGCTCAAAGCCAAGGCATTGGCTGACCTCGCAGTAACCAGCATCTGCTGATATAGGCTATTTAGTATTTCGAACTTTAGGGCATGCATCAGTCAAGCTGCTAATGTGGCTTATGCAAGCGCAATTACTATATAGTTAACTCAAATCTAGTTACACAACAAGCAAATATTTATAAAATAGGTATCATTGTCTTCACTTTGCTTTGAGTCCACTAAAAATAGTAACCTTGTATGTTCTTAACTACGATTTTTCCATTACAGTTGCAAAGTTGCATATCGAAGTTCAAGAATAGATAATAAATAGATTTTAAGGAAACAAATGGGAACTTACCAACCGAAAGCAAGTGAAATCCAACGCGAATGGCTAGTCATCGACGCTGCAGATCATGTACTTGGACGCATTGCAACTCAAGCTGCACATTTACTTAGAGGTAAGCACAAAGCTACTTGGGTACCACATATGGATTGTGGTGACAATATTATTATCATCAACTCAGATAAAATAGATTTCTCTGTTCGTAAAGGTTTAGATAAAAAATATAATTTTCACTCTGGTTACCCAGGTGGTCTTCGCACATTATCTTTAGATCAAATGATGGAAAAAGATTCTAGAAAAGTTATTGAACTTGCAATCACAGGTATGTTGCCTCATGGTCGTTTAGGTAGAACTATGATCGAAAAATTACATGTTTATAAAGGTAGCGAACATCCACATATTGCACAAGATCCAAAACCTTTTGTGATTGAATCTCAAAAACCAGCCGACAAAAAAGTTAAAGCTTAGAAATTAGAAAAAGGGAAATAAATTGGCAACTAAACCATTAATCCAAACAGTAGGTCGTCGTAAACGTGCTATTGCTCGTGTAAATCTTCGTCCAGGTACAGGTCAAATTATTGTTAACAAACAAGAACTCGATCAATACTTTGGTAACCCTCTTTTGTCACGACACGCTAGCGAAGCATTACGAGTAGCAAATGTTGCAGAAGTATATGATGTTGTTGCTACTATCACAGGTGGGGGTATCTCGGGTCAATCAGGAGCTTTAAGACTGGGCATCGCACGTGCGGTTGAAGGTTTAGATCCTGAGCAACGCACTGCATTAAAAGCAGCAGGTTTGATGACACGTGACCCACGTGAAAAAGAACGTCGCAAATACGGTTTGAAAAAAGCTCGTAAAGCTTCACAATTCTCTAAGCGATAAATTTTTAAGGGTCTGTCCTTGCCGGCTAGTTATTCCAAATGTGGATAACTCGTCTTTGAGGCTCAGACCATTCTAAAATAGAAAGATGTCGATCACTCAACGCCCTCATTTTGGTACGGATGGTATTAGAGGAAATGCAGAGCAAGAATTAACAAATCATTTTGTCTATGCGCTTGGTAAAGCAATAGGATCTGCCATCATCGATGAGCATCCTGATGATATTGAATTTATAGAAATCATTATTGGTAGAGATACAAGACCATCTGGAGAGAGAATATTATATTCTTTAGCATCGGGTCTTAGTTCTCTAGGTATTAATGTTGTAAACATTGGTATTTTACCAACGCCAGGCATCTCGCTAAACGCTGAGAAACGAAACTCTTATGCTTGCGCTATAACAGCTAGCCATAATCCCGTACAGGATAACGGTATTAAAGTTTTTTCACAAGGTGGAGTAAAGACTGACGAAATATTTGAAGAAAAAATCGAATCACTTTTGAATAAATTTTTACAAGATGAATATGACACAGATAATTTTGCAACTATTAAAATAAATGACAATTCAAAACTTGCTTATGAAACATATATCAATTGGTTACATTCAGTATTTGAAACACTTTCATTAAGTGGACTAACAATTGCGCTTGATTGTGCCAATGGGGCATCGTGTAAGTCAGCGCCAGAAATATTTACAAAGTTAGACGCAAATGTCTTAGCGATTAATACGCAAGAAAATGGAATCAATATTAATAATAAATGTGGGGCAACAAATCTAGAATCATTAACAAAGTTCGTAAACACTAATCCTGTTGATATTGCGTTTGCATTTGATGGTGATGCTGACAGAATAATTGTTCTTGATGAAAATGCAAAAATATATAATGGTGATCACATACTTGCGTTATTCGCATTGAATCAAAACCTTGACCCTAAAACTGTTGTTGCTACATCAATGAGTAATGGTGGGTTAAAACAATTCCTAAATAATATTGATACAAATTTTATTGAAACTGAAGTTGGTGATAAAAATGTAACACAAGCAATGAAGGTTTCTAGTTCAAAAATTGGTGGCGAGCAATCTGGCCACATAATACATAGCGACTATGCTTTTTTTGGCGATGGGGTTCTCATAGCATTGCTAATATCTGAAATATATGCAAAAAAGAAAAAGATAATGCAAAAATATAAATCTAGTGAACTGTTGAACCTTTTTGAACCTATGGTACAAATACATGAAAAGGTTCAAGTATCAAATAAAGCATTAGCAGCTACTTCGATTAATATAGAAGAAGCCATAAAGCAACATCTATTTATGTTGGGCGAAAATGCCCGCATAGTAATTCGGCCATCAGGTACTGAAAATATTGTTCGAATAATGGTTGAGGCCGACGAAAAAGATATGGCAGAAAAATCAATTATTGAGTTGATTGACATAGTAAAAGAATCTTGTAAGGAATAATATGTGTGGAATAGTTGGGTATCTTAGAACTCCTAAACCCATAGGTAGTTTTGATCTAAATGAATTAGAAGATTTTCTTACTGAATTAGTTGCAAAAGATAGTTCTAATATTTCACAGGCTGAACAATTATCTTTAAATGGATTTGCAGGTAAGCTTATAGGAGTTGAGGGTATAGTAGCACTTGTTCGTAATGGTGAAAAATCACAAACTATAAATATTTTAAGTGAGCAATTAAAATCACGAATAGAACAATTTGAAATCGATAACGATCTTGAAGAGAGTCAAAAAGAGAATGTAGGAATTTTGTATGATGCCTTATGGCGTATATCAAAAGATGCATGTGCTAGCGCGCAACAAATTGCTGATTTATTAAGTGAACAAACGCATACTTTAGATAAATTAACAGCAAATGTAATAGCTATTTATCGTTCAATAAATATAGTTCTTCGAAGTATTGATCGTATAGAAGTCAGAGGTCGTGACAGTGCAGGAATAAGTATTGCTTTAAACTCAATAGAAGTAGATGAAGTAACTAAGAAACAAATAGCAAAAAGAAATAGTTCTAACTTTACAAATAATACAGTTAAATATTTTAAAGATGACCAAGGCATTGAACAGCTATATTTCGTTTATAAGCGCTCAGCTGAAATTGGTGAACTTGGCGATAATATCAAACATATTAGAGATTCAATAAGAAAAGATGACCTGCTTTATGATGTTATAAATAATAATCTTAAATGTACAGAAACCATTTTAGCTCATACTCGCTGGGCATCGATGGGCGTTATAAGTGAAGAAAATACACATCCACTAGATTCAAATGAGACTGATTCCGAGAGTTCACAATTTGTTGTTGGTGTGTTAAATGGAGATATAGACAATCATGCTCAACTTAGATCAAATCTCAATATAGATGTAACTATTACAACAGATGCAAAATTAATTCCTGTATTATTAAAACGCGACATTGAATCAGATCCAAAAGGCAATACATTAGAAAAATTTCGTTCTGTTGTTTCAACATTTGAAGGCTCAACAGCAATAGGGGTATTGACTTCGAAAGAACCAAATTCTATAATGCTCGCATTACGTGGAGGTGGTCAAGGTTTATATATAGGTTTAGGTAATGATGAATTTTTAATTGCCAGTGAACCATATGGAGTAGTTGAAATTGCTTCAAAATACTTGCGAATAGATGGAGAAGAGCCACATGACTCAAACCAAGCTATAAATTCGCGCGGACAAATAATGAAACTTAACTCTAATTTGGCTGGGAAACTTCCTTCTATAGAAAGAATTGCATACGACGGTAAAGTTCTAAAGATTAATGAATCGGAAATTGCCACTAGCGAAGTAACAACTAGGGACATTGATAGAGGTAAATATGGGCATTATCTATGGAAAGAAATTAATGAAGCCCCTAGATCGTTTGAATCAACTATACACGGAAAGATAATTTCAGAAAATAACAATCTGAATGTAAAATTAGGCAAAGAAATATTATCTAAATCCATAATAGAAAAAATAACTAATAATACAATAAAAAAAGTTCTAGTTATAGGCCAAGGAACAGCAGCTGTTGCTGGTCAAGCATGTGCTCATTTTTTTGATACTCTCGATTCTGCTTTAATAGTAAAATCTGTTTTAGCGACAGAAGTTTCTGGGTTTTTATTGCAAGCTGAAATGACCGATACATTAGTAATTGCTGTATCTCAGTCTGGCACTACAACAGATACAAATAGAACTGTAGATTTATTAAGAAATCGTGGCGCTAGTGTAATTGCAATCGTGAATCGTCGTGGAAGCGATCTATCAACAAAAGCAGATGGTGTTTTTTATACTTCAAGTGGTCGTGATGTAGAGATGTCAGTTGCTTCAACAAAAGCATTTTATTCCCAAGTTGCTGCAGGATCTTTACTGGCTATTGCAATAACTTCATTGTTGAATATCGAATTAATTGGACAAACACAAACTCAAGAAATTCTAAAATCATTACAAGATATACCGCAAATGATGAAAGAAACATTGAAATTGCGCGAATCAATATCGCAAATTGCAAAAAGAACTGTATTGACACGTCGCTCTTGGGCAACTGTCGGCAATGGTCCAAACTCTATTGCCTCTAGAGAAATCAGAATAAAATCATCGGAGCTTTGTTATAAAGCAATAGCTAATGATGTTACTGAAGATAAAAAACATATAGATTTATCATGTGAACCATTAATTGTTGTGTGTGCAACTGGTTTAACAGGTTCAACCGCAGATGATGTTTCAAAAGAAGTAGGGATATTTACCGCTCATAAAGCTATACCTGTAGTTATAACAGATGATGCTAGCGAAAGATTTGATTCTTGTAAAAACGTAATTGTTATTCCTAAGACCGACCCAAATTTGAGTTTTATTTTGTGCTGTGTTGCTGGACACGTTTTTGGATATGAATCAGCATTGGCAATTGATAGATCTGCAAAGATATTAAGGGAGGCAAGAGGACAACTCGGAGAGTTAACAGCTTTTCAACTGGATTTACCAAATGCTCTTAGCGATATTGGTGACTCATTAGAACCAATTAAACAAAAGTTTTTTGATGCACTAAAAAATAAGCAATATGATGCAATATTGGATTCAAGTGATTGTTTCGATCTAGTAAAAACCTTTGTTGCTCTAACGAGTCCTTTTCCTACAGAAATACTTATTGAAAACTCCAGTGAACTGATTACGCCATTTGCGTTACGTGAACTTGCTGTGTTGACTCTAACACGATCAATCGATCAACTAACACGACCTGTAGATGCAATTAGACACCAAGCAAAAACTGTGACTGTAGGAATTTCACGTTCTGATGATACATTATTGCAATCTGAATCATTGAGTTATCTAATCGATGCTGGATTGGAAAGAGATACATTAACATTTGGTGTTATAAGAATTTTGCTTGCGCTAGATGAGATGGTGGGTAATATTACCGGCCATACTAGGTATGCTATAGATAGTACTTCAGATAAAAGCCAACAGACTATAAATGTTGTCGAACAAGTAGGAAGTGCTAAAAATTTAGTTTCAAGAGTGAATAGTAATCATGGTCTTAGAGGTACAAAAAGTCTTGTAGCACGTGAACAAACTGTTTGGGTTGCAAAAGGCAAGAGTGATGGTCGCAATGTAATACTTATTCCTGAAATTAAGCGTTCGCATTGTGTTGGTATCACAATACTTCATATTGAAATTAATGATAATTTGGACCTGTCGGCTAGAAAAAATATCTTAGAAGGTTATAAGCAGAAATTATTCGCAATAAGAGATTCTGTGACTGAAACTGAAGAAACTTTTGATGAATTAAAATTGTTAGATACCGATATCATGGAATTACTTACCGAACCTGTTGCAATATTAAGCCAGTTATGGATATCAAAGTGATAAAAGGCATTGGAATCGATATTGTTGATATTGCACGTATGGAAAAAGCAATACGCAGGGATGCAAGAATTGTAGAAAAGATACTTTCACCTGATGAAATTTCACAGTTTATAGATCGATCAACAAATGGCCGTATTGATATCTTATCTAAAAGATTTATTGAATCTATTGCTGCTCGATTTGCCGCAAAAGAAGCACTGGCGAAATCGCTTAGTCTTTCATTATTTAATATAGGACTGCATAATATTGAAATATTAAAGGAAGAAAATAGCGATGTACCTTTGGTGAAATTGTGCGAAGAGGTGAAAAAAAAGTTCATTCTTCAAAGTGTATTATTTTATTTATCCATCTCACATTCTGATGCAAGTGCGGTTGCAACTGTATTGGCAACAAGTTAGTACTAGTATTATTTTATGATTAAAACCAGTTTTCGGCCATCGAAAATAGTTGTCGATCTCAAAGCAATCACCCATAACCTAAAACAATTCAGAAATATAACTGGTAGTTCAAAAATATCTGTAGCAGTAAAATCTAATGCTTATGGTCACGGCATAGTTATAGTAGCCAAACACCTAGAGGCAATAGGTGTCGATATGTTATTGGTCTCTAGTGCTGAAGAAGCATTAGAACTTCGAGAGAATGATATATCAATACCAATTTTGATACTTAGTGAGGTGCCAAGAGAGGCAATAGAGCAATGTTGGCAAAATAATATTACATTTACTGTATATACTGAGGAATTTATTGATCAAATTACGATGATAGCAACTTCACAAAAACCTGCACTAGTTCATCTTAAAATAAATACAGGAATGAATAGAGTTGGTTGTGAACCAAAAGACGTATTGAAACTAGCAACTCTTATAAAGAAGAAACCTAATTTAATTTTAGAAGGTGTATTCACACATTTTGCAACAGCAGAAAATCCTGATCCTTCAGGTTTCAATAAACAAAATGAACTCTTTAAAGTATTGATAGATAAATTAAAAGAAATTGATATTGAACCAGAGATTATTCATTCGTGTAACTCTGCTGCAACAATTAAATATTTAAACGCACATCATTCTATGGTTAGGATAGGTCTTGGAATATACGGTATTTATCCTAGAGAGGATTTAGCCGATATTGTCTACCTAATACCCGCGTTATCGCTAATTTCAGAAATTTCATTCATTAAACCAGCTAAAGAAGACACAGAAATCTCTTATGGCTGGCTTCATAGGTTTGAGAAAAATACTAATGTAGCAACGATACCTATAGGTTATGGTGACGGTGTCCCTAGAAATTTAGGTATAAATGGTGGATCAGTATTAATTAGTGGTGTTCGTTGTCCAATAGTTGGCGCTGTAACTATGGATCAAATTATGGTCGATATAGGTGAACTCAAGGCGAAAGTTGGCGATAAAGTTACTTTAATTGGCGGAGAAATCAAAGTAGATGAGTGGGCAGATATATGCAATACTATATCTTGGGAAATTCTTTGTAGTTTCTCTGCGCGTTTACCAAGAATTTACGACTAAAATATTATTTAATTATGGCAAATTCTCCTTTAAAAATATTCGGTATTGTAGCTAGTGCAACTATTGGCGTTGCAAGCGCAGCATATGGTGCCCAAACGATGATAATAAAATCCCTTACAAGTAACGAGGTTGATTTTGAGTTTAGGGCTTCAGAACAGATTGAAGTTATAACTCGAGATGGATCAAAAATCGTAGTATACAGAGATGTCCCTGATATTAAATCTACTCAGAGTGAGGAAATTAAAAAGCCGACAATACTATTTATGCATGGTTATGCTTTATGCAGCCCCATTTGGTCATTTCAATTCGATTTATTGCGAGATAAATATGATTTGGTATCGATAGATTTAAGGGGTCATGGTGCAAGTACAGTTGGTGACAACGGGATTAATCTAAAGTCATTTGCTGACGACGTTTACGATATTATTGAGAGTCTAAAATTAGATGATATAGTTATTGTTGGCCATTCAACTGGTGGGGTAATTGCACTTTCTTACATGAAAGAGCATAATGAACATAGCGAAAAACATATTAAAGGATTATGTTTAGTCTCAACTTTAGTCCAACCTCCTTATAACAACCAAAAAAATCTCAGTGATGCGTTGAGTGGATTCTCACTGGCTGGTAAGGCTCTTCATACTCTCAGCAGTATTCAGGCATTTGGTTATCCAATGGCTAGGTTTGCAATGGGTAAAAAAGCATCAAGTTCATCTATTGAGTTTGTAAGACGCTCAATTTCTTCAATTGATTCTGAAGTATCTAATGAAATATTAAGAATGTTGTTACATTTTTCATTTACTGAAGAGTTAGAGAACTTTAAAGGTAAGTCTTGTGTGATTGTAGGAGGGAGTGATCCAATCACTCCTAATAGTGATGCAATATTTGTTGCTGAGCTACTTGGTGGCGAAGTAGACATTATAGATGGTGTGGGTCATGTGCCAATGTTGGAAAGCCCCGATGAATTTAACGAGATTTTAGAGAACTTTTTAGACAACATAGGTGAATAGTAAATGTCAAAACTAAATAGTCTAAATCCTAAACCGTTTAAAAATTATAATGAACTTGAATCGACTGCATTGATATGTGTTAATTGTGAACTGAGTGATACACGTCAAAATGTTGTGTTTTCAAGTGGTCCGAATAATGCAGATATTATGGTTATCGGAGAAGCACCAGGAGCCCAAGAAGACATAACCGGCATTCCTTTTATCGGCCGTAGCGGGAAAGTTATGGATCAGTTATTTAGTGAGGTTGGAATTTCTAGGGATGATATTTATGTCACTAGTATTTTAAAATGTAGACCTCCTGAAAATAGAAATCCAAAGTCTATTGAGATATCAAGATGTTCTCCTTTTTTGGAATCTCAAATAGAGTTTGTCAAACCTAAAATTATTGTTACCGTCGGAAACTTCTCTGCGCGACATATTCTAAAGACAAAAGTAGGAATCAAATCATTGCGTGGAAATTTCTACCCTATTGGGGATATAAAAATTGTACCTACGCTTCATCCAGCCTATGTTTTACGCAATGGTTTACGTGGTAAAAATGAAATGTTAGATGATTTAAAGCTTGTAAGAAAATTATTGGATGAAGTATCATGACCAATGACCTACGGCATTTCGCATTAGATGAAATTGAAAATATAGCGCGTATTTTAGTAAATGAATTAGAAGCTGGATCTGTAGTAGTACTAGTTGGTGAGATGGGTTCTGGAAAAACCACTCTTGTAAGTGCTTGCGCAAAGGTTCTTGGAGTTCTTGAAAATGTCACATCACCCACATTCTCTATAATTGAAGAACATGATTGTCATATCGAAAATAGTTATATAAAGCACATTATTCACGTTGATACTTATCGAATTGAATATGAAAATGAAATATTCGATTTAGATTTTGATTCGATTTTTAGTAAGGATGCTATTACTTTTATTGAATGGGGCGAACGTATTGAAGATATGATTGTCGATCAATATTATGTCTGGACTTTAATGGAAAACGAAGATGGTACTCGAAGTATTTCAACTAAATCTAGAAATGATGCTGCATGAACTCTACTGTTCTAATAATTGATACCTCTTCAGATGCAGTGTGTGTCTGTGTTGGTAATTCTTTTGACCAAGCAACAAATATTGTTATGAATGAGAAATCTCGCCACGGAGAAAACTTGTTTGAAGCTATTTCTAAAGCACTTCTAGCTCAGTCTAAGTCCTTAAATGAGATTGACGTTATAGGAGTTGGTATTGGACCTGGAAGTTTTACAGGGTTGCGAACTGGAATCATTGCTGCACATAGTTTTGCTCACGCATTATCAATACCTATTGTATATTTTTCATCATTAGAACTTATTGCGTTGAGTGAAATGACAGGACATAGCGCTGAAGATGGACCATCAATAGGGACAAGTATCGAGGTGGTAAAAGATGCTCGCAGAAAAGAACATTACTATGCGAAATTCGAGTCTAGAAAATTTGATAAAGCTCGTCTAATAAATATAGATGGTGTTGAAATTGCAACTATATTAATAAGAATTGAATCAGAGCAACTAATCCCTCAAGGTGAAATTGAAGAAAATATATATGATCATGAACTGTGTCCCGCTGGTGCTATAGAACTTGTGCAAAAAGCATGTGTAGCAGAAATCTTTGCGAACAATTTTGCAGCTCAAGCGATTTACATTAGAAAATCAGATGCCGAACTCTCTTGGAACATTAAGAAATAATCTTTATGAATAAACACTCCCGAAATTTTAAAATCGAAAAAGCTAAAGATCAACACTTAGATATTCTTATTCAACTAGAAAAACAACAAAACGTAAAACCTCAAAGTGCAAAACAATTTCTAAAAGAGTTAAATGATTCGACTTTTATAAACTTAATTACTTGCGTCTCACCTAATGAAAAAAAACAAGTATATATGGGGTTTTGCGCAGGTCAAATAATTGGTGACGAATTGCATATATATTCATTAATTATCGATCAGAAATATAGAAGAAATGGTTTTGGTAATTTGCTTATAAGAAATCTTATAGAACAAGCAAAATTAGCAGGGGTAAATAAAGCTACTTTAGAAGTTAGGCTAAGTAATAAAGTAGCAATTTCACTTTATGAAGCACTTGGTTTTACAACAGCGGGTGTTCGCAAAAATTATTATATTGACAATCACGAAGATGCACTTATTATGTGGCTTGAAGCCATAAAGGATATTAAAAATGTTAATACTTAGTATTGAATCTTCATGTGATGAAACAGCATGTGCAATCATAAAAGCACAAAATGGTATTTTTGAACTATCGAGTTCCATTATTTCTAGCCAAATTGTTGAGCACGAAAAATACGGTGGAGTCGTTCCAGAATTAGCAGGACGTCATCATTTAGAACTTTGCACGAATGTAGTACGTTTAGCATTGGATCAAGCGGATATTACTCTAGGAGATATTGATCTTGTTGCATCAACACGTGGACCAGGTTTATCTGCTGCATTATTGGTTGGCATGACTGCTGGAAAATCTTATGCAATGGCTTTAGAAAAGCCATTTGTAGGTATACATCATCACGAGGCACATATTTTGAGTGTTTTATTAGAACATGATGATGTACAGTTTCCGTTTTTAGCTGTATTGGTTAGTGGTGGCCATACTATGTTTGTGATTGTAGATGCACCAGGTTCATATAGAGTTATGGGTGGCACTATTGACGATGCAGCAGGCGAAGCTTATGACAAAGTCTCTAGAATGCTTGGGCTCGGATACCCTGGGGGACCAATTGTTGATGATCTCGCTGAAAAAGGAGACCCCAGTATATATAAACTTCCTCGACCAATGAAAGATAATTTATATAACGTATCTTTTTCTGGTCTGAAAACTGCAACAAAATATTTAATTCGTGATAATCCAGATGCGAAAGTAGAAGATATTTGTGCGAGTTTCCAAGAAGCAGTCGTTGATACATTGTCTATTAGAATAAAAAATATTTTGAAGTTCATGTCAGCTGAAGAAAAGCCGGCAAAAGCGATTTCTTTAGGTGGTGGCGTTGCAGCAAACTCTGCACTTCGAAACGCTGTCGAAAATTTATCAATTAAAAATAAAATCAGAGCATTAATCCCTGAGAAAATAATGTGTACTGACAATGCTGCAATGATCGGTGTTTGCGCCTACTATCATTACAAACTTCGTGGTGAAGACGAGCTGAATATTGGAATTCATTCTACATGGGATTTGACTGCACTTAATATAGAGCAAATCTAGGTCAATCTCTGAATTTCGCCACATTCACGCAAGGTCCACAAATTGAATAATAGCCTTAAAACTTAGTAGTCTATTAGCACTCTCGTATCACGATTGCTAAATGTCCGATTTTTTATTAAATCATTAGAAGGAGCTCTAAGTAAATGAACTTACAACCACTAGAAGATCGAATTGTTATTCGACCAGCACAAGCCGAAGAAACAACTGTTAGCGGTTTGGTAATACCAGACACAGCTAAAGAAAAGCCACAACAGGGCGAAGTATTAGCAGTAGGACCTGGTCGTGTTGGTGATGATAACGAACTAATCCCTATGGGCATTAATGAAGGTGACACTATTATTTATTCAAAATACGGTGGCACTGAAATTGCTATCGATGGAGAAGAACTACTTATTCTTTCTGCTCGTGACGTCTTGGCTAAATTAGGCAAATAATTAACTATTAAAAGGATCCTTTGTTTCTTTAAAGAATAATTCTGTTATTCCTAAAGAAGTAGAGGATCCTTTCTATGTCTAATTATATTGAATAATTTAATACTATATTTATATGGTGACTATTAGTAAAAAATATAAAGAATTGCCAAGACCAAAGTCATATATGCCTGGTCCGGTTGCACCATGGTCAAACATCAAAATAAGCGATAGGAAAATCACAAAAGTACAACTTATTGCAGTTCTAAATAGTTACGAAGTTAAAACAATCGAACTCGAACAATTATCTGGTAACGAGCCTAAAAACCCAACTTCTGCTGTATTAGTACCAATACTATTAGAACTTTCAGGACAATTAGATTCAATGCTATTGATACAAAGACCGCATTCGATGAGTTCATTTTCTGGAGATATTGCATTTCCAGGCGGTCACCTTGATGAAATTGACCTTGACCTAAAAAACTGTGCACTTAGAGAAACTGAAGAAGAAATAGGTATTAAATCTGAGGATATAGAAATTATAGGTCGATCAAAAACCAGACGTACCAAATCTGTCGATCTGCTTATTGCCCCATACATAGGAATAATATCCAAAACTTCATTAGAAAAAATTCAACTAAATAATCATGAAGTCGAGATGCTTCATCATATTAAGATAGATGACCTCTTTTTGCCAGATAACTATTACAGCGAATTTTGGGATACGACCGATGCCTCTCATCTAATTCATATCTTTAGGCTCAAAGATTCAATTGGAAGACCTGTATTCATATGGGGTGCAACAGCACAAATATTATTTGATATTTTGAGTTCCGTCAATTCTACTAAGTGATATAGCCATCATCAATGAAAACGAGGTCTAATTGCGATTATGGTATTCTCCGTTTCACTCAGAATGACCTTTACAAACTAGAATTGACATTAAAGTTTTCGTATTGAAAGGCGTATACGTGGAGATTGAAATTGGTATTGGTAAATCTGGCAGAAGAGCTTATGGATTCGACGACATAGCAATAGTTCCTTCAAGACGAACACGTGATCCGCAAGATGTAAGTATTGATTGGGAGATTGATGCCTATAAATTTTCACTTCCTGTTATTTCCTCAGCAATGGATGGGGTAACTTCCCCACAAACAGCAATAGAAATGGGACGTCTTGGCGGACTTGGTTGTTTAAATTTAGAAGGATTATTTACCCGTTATGAAGATCCTGAAATAGTATTAGAAGAAATAGCGCAACTGCCAATAGAAAAAGCTACTATTCGAATGCAGGAAATATATGAAGAGCCAGTAAAGCCAGAATTGATTACACAACGGATTAACGAAATAAAAGCTGGCGGTGTTACAACATGTGCATCATTAACTCCTCAACAAGTTGATAAATATCTAAAATATGTTACAGATGCAGACTTAGACATTCTTGTAATCCAAGGTACGGTTGTCAGTGCACAACATGTTTCAAAAAATGGTGTGACTCTTGATTTAGCCTCTTTTATACGACAATTAGATATTCCGGTAATAGTAGGTGGCTGCGCAAGTTACTCTGGTGCACTTCACTTAATGAGAACAGGTGCTGCAGGTATACTTGTTGGAGTTGGTCCTGGCCATGCATGTACTTCTCGTGGAGTTTTAGGAATAGGTGTTCCCCAAGCAACTGCAATAGCTGATGCTGCAGGCGCACGTATTCGCCATCTTGATGAGACTGGGGTCTATGTTCAAGTTATTGCCGATGGTGGAATGGCAACAGGTGGGGATATTTCCAAAGCAATTGCATGCGGCGCAGATGCTGTAATGGTTGGGTCACCGCTTGCAAGTGCAAGTGAAGCACCAGGCAAAGGGTATCACTGGGGTATGGCAACATTTCATCCAACTCTTCCACGTGGTGCACGTGTGAAAACACAAATTAAAGGCACACTCGAAGAAATATTGGTAGGGCCTGCTCGCGAAAATGATGGTACTTTAAACCTTTGTGGTGCTTTGCGTACTTCAATGGCAACTACAGGACATGAAACCTTAAAAGAGTTTCAAAAAGCAGAAGTTATGATAGCTCCAGCGTTACAAACTGAAGGAAAAAAATTACAGAATGATCAAAATATTGGAATGGGAAATAAATAGATGAGTTCTGATGTTTCAATGTCACCAAATGACCAGAGTGTAGTTTTAGTTGTTGACTTTGGAGCACAATATGCACAATTAATTGCTAGAAGGGTTCGTGAAGCACACGTATATTCTGAAATAGTTTCACGAAAAATTACTGCCAAGGAAATAAAAGATCGTAATGTTGCTGCAATAATTCTTTCTGGTGGTCCTAAATCTGTTCATGAAGAAAATGCACCAATACTTGACCTAGAAATATATTCTTTAGGTATTCCAATATTAGGAATTTGTTACGGAGCACAATTAATTGTAAAGCAACTTGGTGGTTTGGTAGAAAAAACTGGAGTCGGTGAATACGGCCGTTCGGCCATTGAGATTATTCCCGGTACTTCTACACTATTAGGTGCTATCGAGAGAGAACATGATGTATGGATGAGCCATTTCGATTCAATCACAAAAGCTCCGCAAGGGTTTAGTGTAACTGCATCAACAAAGCAGACACCAGCTGCAGTGATTGAAAATGATGAACTTAGAATATATGGAACCCAATTCCATCCAGAAGTAAAACATTCTGATTTTGGACAAGAAATACTAAAAAACTTTTTGTACAATGGTGCAGGCTGTTTGCCTACATGGACAAATAGCTCAATTATTACTGACTCAATTGAAGCTATACGAAACCAAGTTGGAGATAGCAAAGTTATATGTGCGCTTTCTGGCGGTGTAGATTCATCTGTTGCGGCTGCACTCATGCATAAGGCTATTGGAGATCAACTAACTTGTGTTTATGTTGATACGGGAATGATGCGTTTTGGCGAATCTGAGCAGGTTGAAAAGACATTTCGTGATCAGTTCAAAATCGAATTAATTCATGTGAAAGCTCAAGACCGGTTCTTAGAATTATTAGCAGGAGTAACTGATCCTGAAAAGAAACGAAAAATCATTGGAGAGACTTTCATACGAATATTTGAAGAAGTCGAGGATGATATTAAGGATGCTAAATTCTTGGTCCAAGGTACACTATATCCAGATGTGATTGAATCTGGCACTGATGATGCTGCAAAAATAAAAAGCCATCACAATGTTGGTGGACTTCCAAAAGATATGAAGTTCGCGCTAGTTGAACCTTTACGAAATCTATTTAAAGATGAAGTACGTGCCATTGGTGCAGAACTGGGTCTACCTGAAGAAATAGTGTGGCGTCAACCATTCCCAGGGCCTGGATTAGCAGTTCGCATTGTGGGAGATATTACACGTGAACGACTAGAAATTGTTCGAGCAGCAGACCATATAGTTGTTGAAGAAGTGCGTAAAGCTGGTTTATATAGAGAAATCTGGCAAAGTTTTGCAGTACTACCCACCGTTAAAAGTGTTGGCGTGATGGGTGATGAACGCACCTATGCATATCCTATAGTGATTCGCTCTGTGACATCCGATGATGCAATGACTGCTGATTTTGCACGTATTCCATATGACGTACTTGAAAAAATGGCAAATAGAATTATCAATGAAGTCGCTGGAGTTAATAGAGTAGCTTACGATATAACATCAAAACCACCAGGAACCATTGAATGGGAATAGAATGAAACATAAAGGGAGTACCTTATGCAAAAGAAAATATTCTTATTCATTTTCTTGACGGTACTTATCCCTTCAATATTAATTTCATGTTCCTCAAAAGATAGTAAAAAAATACTAAAGACTAAACCTAGCAACATACAAAAACCGGATATTAATAATTTTCAGTCTGAAGTTGAAAAAGCTTGTAATAAAATTGAGCTATCGGTTTTTGACAACTATAAAAAAACGAATATAAATGATACTAAAGAAATTAATACGAATTTTGCTATGGTCGAAGATGAACTAGATGGTTTAATATCGAGGTTTGGTGAGATTACTCCCAGTGAGAAAGATATTGATAGTTGGGAAATTATCGTAGATGATTTGTCGCATGCGCGCGACATCTTTCCAAATTTTATTGAGCATTATCAACAGGCCATAGCAATTAGCGATGCTGGTGCTAATGTCAACGATCCTGAGCAAATTAAACTATATAATGATCAGATTTCTAAAATTCAAACAAAAATTAATAATTTGCATTCTGACCTAACACAAACATTTGACGAATATATATCAATAAGTAAGAAGCTTGGTATTAAATATTGTTTTGAGAATTTCTGATAATTACTATTGGGCAATTCATCTTGAGTCCAATATATTGTCTAAATTGTAATAGTGACTTTTCCAGCAAATATCTTCGCAAATAGTTTTAACGACTCGCTTTCGAGTGTAGTCTCTGGGCTTGGTATTGAAAATAATCATATTAAAGATAACTCAAATGATTTAATACAAAATTTGAATCCCGAACAAAAAGAAGCAGTGACACATATTGATGGTCCACTTTTAGTAGTTGCTGGAGCGGGTTCTGGAAAAACTAGAGTATTAACAAATCGTATTGCTTATCTTATTGAAGAACATGATGTTTCTCCTTACCAAATTTTGGCTATAACTTTTACGAACAAAGCTGCAGCTGAAATGGTCAGTAGAGTATCTAAAATTGTCGGCCCCGTTGCAAATAAAATGTGGGTGTCTACCTTTCACTCTGCTTGTTCTCGTATTCTTAGATACGATGGTGATGTTGTTGGTGTAAAAAATGGTTTTACGATTTACGATACGACAGATGCTGCTCGTTTAGTTGATTATGCACGTAGAGATATAGGTGCTGATCCGAAACGTTTTGGAGCCAAATCTGTTTATCGAACTATTTCATCTTTAAAAAATGAAATGATTTCGCCTGGCGTTGCATTAGAACGCGCAGAGATGGATACACAAACTACTATCGCAAAAATTTATGCTGAGTATGAACACAGACTTAGAAACGCAAATGCTGTTGATTTCGATGACTTGTTATTAAAAGTCGTTGAAATGTTCCGTACGAGTGAAGAGAAATTAGAAAAATATCAAGAAAGGTTTCAGCACGTTTTAGTCGATGAATTTCAAGATACTAACCTTGCTCAATTTGAGCTTGTCTCTAAAATTGCAACAAAACATAGAAATATAACTGTTGTTGGTGATGGAGATCAGTCGATATATAAATTTCGTGGTGCTGATCATCAGAATTTTCAACGTTTTGAAGAGACCTTTGAAGAAGCAAAAACCGTTGTTTTAAACACGAACTATCGATCCACAGAAAATATTTTGCAAGCGGCTAATAGTGTAATTTCTAATAATTCTAATCGTATAAAGAAAGAACTAATTTCAGATAAAGGTGTTGGTGAACCAATAATCGTTTTTTATGCTGCAAGTGACCGAAGTGAATCACAATATGTTATTGGTCAGCTACAAAAAGAGTCTAAAAAATATAAATTTAATGACATGGCTATTTTTTATCGTACTAATGCTCAATCACGTTTATTAGAAGAGCAATTGATTCGACAAGGCATACCATATCGAATTGTTGGTGGTACTAAGTTTTTTGAGCGAAAAGAAATTAAAGATGCTATTTCGTATTTACGAATTTTTGTTAATCCTGCTGATGAAGCATCGTGGAGAAGAATTATTAATGAACCTAAACGCGGTTTAGGGGATACTTCTGTTTCTAGGATTGCTCAATTTGCTCGCATGTATGATATTAGTTTTCGTCAAGCTTGTGAACGTCCAAATGAATATGCTCTACCTAAGCGTGCAGCGACAGCCGCACTTGGGGTATGTGCACTTTTTGATAATGCGGGAAATGGAGAGCAAGTAAAAATAGCGCAAGTTTTAGAATTTCTACTAAACGAGTCTGGTTATTATAAAGTTTTAAACGATGAAGGAAGTTTTGAGTCGGACGGTCGGCTGGAAAATTTAAGTGAGCTTTTGAATCAAGCTAAAGAGTTTGATTTGGCTCTAGAAAAGGCAGCACAGCTATCGGAAGCAGTCTTAGAAGCTCAAGTTGGTGAGGTATCAAAATTTGAGGAGAACTTTGACAAAGATAAAACTATAGATATAGATAATCCTATCGAAAGAGTTTCTGCTTTTCTAGAAGCTGTATCTTTGTTAAGTGAATCTGATAAATCTAATGAAAACGATGATGCGATAACGTTAATGACTTTACACACTGCTAAAGGTTTGGAGTATCAGGTTGTAGCAATTGTTGGCCTAGAAGAAGGACTATTTCCTCATGAAAGATCTCTGGGTGACTCTAGCGAATTAGAAGAGGAACGTCGTTTAATGTATGTGGGTGTTACTCGCGCTATGGAAAAGTTGTATTTGAGCTGTGCTTTGTCTCGCATGCTTTATGCAACACCAGAATTTTATTCTCCAAGTAGATTCCTAAAGGAAATACCTTCAGAGTTGGTAAATATTATTAAAGATAGTGAGTCTGTGAATGATTCATTTGCATCTCGCCGTGCTGGACGTAGTGAAGGATCTCATAAATCTCGTTATGGCAGTGTTTATGATGATGTTGTTTTTGATGATCTTCAAGGTCAAGAGGATGAATACTTAGATGCTGATCCGAGAACTATTGATTTTATAACTTCAAATGTTGTTAGTTCTTCAATATTCGATTTACCTGGCCGTAATAAAAATATTCAGAAGATACCAGATGATTTCGATGTTACTGGTTTTAGCATTGCTACAAAGGTTTCTCATGGTAAATATGGTGAAGGTATTATTGCGCAAGTAGAAACTCATAAAAGTGGCGATATTGCTATTACCGTGATTTTTGAAGAAGAAAATAAACAACGCACTTTTATGGCTTCATTAAACCCACCCTTAGAAATTATTTGATTAGAATAAAAATATGACTAAAAGTACTAAGTTGACTCTTAAAATATTGGGGGGCATTGTTCTTGCTGTTCTTATTATTTGTGGCGGGTTATTGGTTTATCTAAATCGCTCATCGGGAAAAACTGGCTATAGCTCAAAGCTAAATTCTGTAAAAGCTGAGGCACAAAAATTAGTTTATGATTATATTGATGATTCTTCGGTCGTTGAAACTGAAACTGAATCACACTGCCCTTTAACATTTTTTGAAGATATTGGATCTAATACTGGTCGAAAAGCAGAACTGGAATTAGAAGTCTCGTTTGATACTCAAGATGAAGCTAGAAGTTTTTATTACGATTTGAAAAATAATCTAAAAGATAATAGCTACAAATTCAAAGACGCTAGAGGAGTTAATGATATCTATGATATTAATAATAAATCCAATGGATTAAAGGCTACTTTAAAGATATACGAACGCGAAGACCAGACATCGTTGGTTGTCTTATACCTATCAGGAAGTGCATGTTATTCTGATTGATTTTAAGATCTAAGTTCATTTCGTTACTTAAATGCTCAAGATAGTAATGTATATGTCGTTCAGCCCAAGCTTAATCAGTCATACTGAGGATAGTGAAGGATACAAGAATTAAAGGAAACTAAATGGATCTACTTGAATATCAAGGTAAAGAACTCTTTGCGAAATATGACATTCCTGTCAGCGCTGGTAAAGCTACAGATAATGTTGAAGAAGCCGTAAAGATTGCAAATGAAATAGGTTATCCTGTCGTAATTAAGGCACAGGTGCTTGTTGGTGGTCGTGGAAAAGCCGGTGGAGTAAAACTTGCTAACAATGAAGATGAAGTTCGTGAGCATGCTGGCAACATTTTAGGTCTTGATATTAAAGATCATATTGTAAAAATTATATGGATAGAAGTAGCAAGCGATATTGAGAAAGAATATTATGTATCTTTTACTCTGGATCGCAGTGCAAAAAAACATTTAGGTATGTTAAGTGCGCAAGGTGGCGTAGAAATTGAAGTCATTGCGGTAGAGAATCCTGATGCTATATCTAAAATATGGATTGATCCTTCTTTAGGCCTGACTTTAGAACAATGCACACTATGGGTTAATAGCGCGAATCTTGATGAACCCGCAATACAAGGTGCAATTGACATCATTATGAAACTATACACTGCTTATGTCCAGGGTGATTGTGACTTAGCGGAAATAAACCCTTTAATTTTAAAGCCTACTGGTGAAGTTCACGCGCTAGATGCAAAAGTTACACTTGATGAAAATGCAATGTTTCGCCACGATGATTGGGAAGCATACGAAGCAACTCAAGAATTAGATTCTAGAGAAAAAATGGCAAAAGAAAAAGGTTTAAATTATATTGGTCTTGATGGCGAGATAGGTATTATCGGAAACGGTGCAGGTCTTGTTATGTCTACACTTGATGTTGTAAATCAAGTTGAAGGACGACCAGCAAACTTCTTAGACGTTGGTGGTGGAGCAAGTGCAGATCTTTTAGCTAACGCTATTGAGGTTGTTAACAGTGATGAAAAAGTTAAAGCAATAATGCTAAATATCTTTGGTGGAATTACTAAATGTGATGACGTTGCAAATGGTGTTATCGAAGCTTTAAAAAGAGTTGATTTGAAATCTCCTATTGTTGTTCGTCTAGATGGTACGAATGTAAAAGAAGGTTTAGCTATATTAAATGCTAATCCTAACGAAATGGTTGTTGCTGCAGAAACTATGTTAGATGCTGCTCGTAAAGCTGTTGAATTATCTAAACGTTAATTACTGCAAACTACAGAAACTACAGGGTCCGACCCTGTAGGAAACGGACATAAAAAAGAAAGAAATGAATAAAATGGGTATATTCGTAAATAAAGACACGAAAGTTATTTATCAAGGTCTGACTGGTAGTCAAGGATCATTCCATGGTTTGCGTAACCGTGATTATGGTACGCAAGTTGTTGCAGGTACAAATCCTAAAAAAGCTGGTGAAAACGTCGACGGAGTTCCGATATTTGCAACTGTAAAAGATGCTATGGACGCAACAGGAGCAACTGCTAGTTGTATTTTTATTCCTGCTCCTGGAGTTAAAGCTGCTGTATTAGAGGCCGCACAAGCTGGAATTGAATTTATTGTTGTAATTACAGAAGGTGTTCCGAGCCACGATGAAGCACAATTTTATAATCAAATTAAAAACGAATATCCAAACACTAAAATTCTTGGACCTAACTGTCCTGGAATTATTACACCCGGTGAATGCAATATTGGAATTATCCCCGGTGAGATAGCTATGACAGGCAACGTTGGTGTTGTTTCTCGTTCGGGTACCCTCACCTATCAAGCAGTACATGAATTAACTCAGCTTGGAATTGGCCAAACAACTTGTGTAGGTATCGGTGGCGACCCAGTACCTGGAGTTAGTCACATAGATTGTCTTGAGGCTTTTGAAGCAGACCCTGAAACTAAAGCTGTAATTATGATCGGTGAAATTGGTGGTACCGCAGAAGAAGAAGCAGCACAATATATTGCTGAGAAAATGACTAAACCGGTTGTTGCTTATGTTGCTGGTGTTACTGCGCCTGCTGGTAAAAAAATGGGACATGCTGGAGCGATAATTTCTGGTGGTAAAGGTACAGCTCAATCAAAAATGGATGCACTAACTAAAGCTGGAGCGACAGTAGTTATGAATCCAACTGAGATTGGTGCTGCTATGGCCAAAGTGCTAGAGAATATCTAAATCCTTGCAATTAATGCAAAGATATCTGTTGTTTTAATGTTTATTAGATTCTAAATGGCAATATAGAACTTTAATATTTGAACATCCACCAATAATAAATAAAAACTAGTTAAAGTTATAGTTAACTTTAAACGAAAGACTCTCATGGTAGATAACGATAATTTTGGTAATAATGAAAATCCTTGGGACAATGATCCTTCGAAAAATTCCACTCCTCCTCCGGTCCCACCTCCGCACACACCAGAACAGACTCCATCTGAGCCAACACAGCCTGTTCCTGCTGCACCTATAGCGCCTATACCACCGCAAACAGGTATGCCAACACCACCTCCGCCACCAAGTGCACCGGGTGTAGGTACATATTATGGAAATGCTCAAGGATATAATGTTTCTGGTCCGAAAAATGATGGACTATCAATTGCATCTATGATTATAGGTATTATTGGTCTTTTGGGTAGTTGCTGCTGGATCTTAGTATGGGTTCTTGATGTACTAGCAATCGTTTTGGGGCTAGTCGGCATGAAACGTATTAAGAAATCTAATGGTAGTGTTGTTGGTAAGGGCTTTGCTACTGCTGGACTTGTACTAGGTATCATTGGATTGGTTATCGCGATAATTATTGGAGTGCTTGTACTTATAAATAGTGACTCAAATGGATTTAATTATTATTATTCAACTAATAATTAAATAGTATAAATCATTTTTACTATCCAATACGTTTCGCTATTAGTCGTATAAATGTGAGAAAATGTATACATCGGAACATCGAATAATAAATCCAACTATGAAGATTTTGAATTTCCTAAAATTGCTGTGCTGATTTCAGGTTCGGGTTCAAATTTACAATCCATTATCGATGATGGTATCCCTGTTTCTTTGGTTATGTCCGATCGTCCTGATGTGTTTGGGTTAGAAAGAGCAAAAAAACTTAATATAAAAACAGTTGTAATTAATAAATCTCAATATAAGTCCAAACGTGAAGAGTTAACAAGAAAAATTGTAGAAGAACTAAAATCAAATGCTATTGAACTAATTGTATTAGCAGGGTTTATGACAATTCTTTCTAAAGATATCTTCGATGCTTATCCGAATCGTATATTAAATATTCATCCGAGTTTATTACCTAGCTTTAAAGGTGCTCATGCAGTGCAAAATGCTATCGATGAAGGAGTGCGTGTAAGCGGATGCACTGTTCATGTCGTAACAGAATTCGTTGATGATGGGCCAATACTTGCACAATCGACTGTTCCGGTTCTTGAAGATGATGATGAGGATTCGCTACATGAAAGAATCCAAAAAGAAGAACACCGTTTGTATCCTCAAACAATTCGACAATTTTGTAACTTGAATTATTAATTGGAGAATTTAAGCATAAAAAAGTGATATAAATTCAAGCATAAGACTAGAAAAGAAAGACATAATAATGACAGAAATACATGAAGTAAAACGAGCTCTAATATCTTGTTTCGATAAAACCGGAGTTGTAGATTTTGCTCGAGCTCTTAGTGATCTTGGTATAGAAATAGTTTCTAGTGGTGGAACAGCTCTCGAAATTGCTAATGCTGGTATAAAAGTTATCACTGTTGAAGATGTTACAGGTATGCCTATAATGCTAGAACATCGAGTTGTTACTTTGCATCCAAAAATTCATGGAGGTATTCTTGCTGATCTTGATAAAGAATCACACATGAATGATCTTGCTACTTTTGGTATTGAACCTTTTGGTATAGTGGTTGTAAATCTTTACCCTTTCGTAGAGAATCCTGGTATTGAAACTATCGATATAGGTGGGCCTGCAATGATTCGTGCAGCTGCTAAAAATCATGCACACGTTGGTGTTATAACTTCTCCGGATCAATATGGAGAAGTTTTAGATGAATTAAAGAATAATACAAATAAATTAAGTGATACTTTAAGAGCTAAATTAGCACGTGAAGCATTTGTTACTACTGCAAGTTTTGATGCAGCAATTGTCGAATGGATGTGTAATAACGAAACTAAAGACTCTGGTGATCTTCCCCAAAATATTGTTGTTGCTTTAGAGAAAAGAAGTACTTTGCGATACGGTGAGAATCCTCATCAAAAAGCTGCAATCTATGATCATATTAATCACGATCATTCCTGGCCACAAGAGATGGAAATACATCAAGGTAAAGCTTTGAGTTATATTAACTATCTTGATGTGCAAGCTGCATGGTCTTTAGTAAATGAATTTGAGGACATTGCTTGTGTTGTTGTTAAACACGCTAACCCATGTGGTGTTGCGACGGGTACAGATAATGACGATGCTTACAAGCGTGCATTTGCTTGTGATGATGTTTCTGCTTTTGGCGGAGTTGTTGCTTTGAATCGTGAACTTGATGCAGATACAGCTGAAACTATTGGAGGAAATTTTACAGAAGTTATTGTTGCCCCAAGTATTTCAAAAGAAGCCATGGACATTTGCGCAAAGAAAAAAAATATGCGAGTTATTTCTGCATCAAAGCCTAATAAAGTGGGTTGGGAATTAAAACATATTGATGGCGCATTTTTGTCACAAACCGCTGATGATTTTGCAGATCAAATTGATGATTGGAAAGTAGTTACAGAACGCCAACCTAGCGAAGCTGAATTAAAAGAAGCTAAGTTTGCATGGAAGGTCTGTGCAGCTACATCTTCAAATGCAATTGTAATTTCTAAAGATGGTCAAGCTGTTGGTATTGGTGCTGGACAACAAAGTAGGGTACATGCTGCAGAAATCTCTGCATGTAAAGCAGGCGTGCGAGGGCGCGGAGGAGTTTGTGCTTCTGATGCATTTTTCCCATTCCGTGATGGAATAGATGCTGCAGCTGTTAATGGTGTAGAGGTAGTTATACAGCCCGGTGGTTCAATGCGTGATGAAGAAGTAATAGCTGCTGCAAATGAGCATAATATTGCAATGATCTTTACTGGTACTCGACACTTTAGACATTAGTAGCTCGGCCTTAAGGGTCTGTTCTTGCATGGCTAGTTATCCACAGTTTAGAAGTTAGAATTAAAATATGACAGCAAAAATATTAAGCGGTAAAGATTTTTTAGAAGATGAAAAAGCGCGTTTAAAAATTCGTGTTGAAAAATTAAAAAACGATGGTATAGAGCCTGGCTTAGGAACAATACTTGTAGGTTCAGATCTTAATTCTCAAAGTTATGTTCGTAGAAAACATAAAGCGTGTGAAGAAGTTGGAATGACTTCGCATCATATTGAACTTGACGATAATGCAACTCAAGCGCAAGTTATCGCTGCAATTGAATTGATGAATGCCAACCCGAAAATTAATGCCTTTATAGTTCAGCTGCCGTTACCTAAACAATGTGACGAAGAGCAGGCTTTGTTGGCTATTGATCCAAAAAAAGATGCCGATGGTTTGCATCCTATTAATTTAGGAAAGCTAGTTATGGGAGTTAAGGCACCTCGCCCATGTACTCCTGTTGGTATCCAGTCGCTTCTGGCAGAAAATGGCGTATCGATTGCAGGCAAACACGTTGTGATTGTTGGACGCGGTTTAACAATTGGACGACCTCTTGCAAATCTCTTAACACTTAAAGAAGAAAACGCTAATGCCACTGTAACTATTGTTCATACAGGTTCGGACGATATTTCATATTATACAAAACAGGCCGATGTTATTGTCGCAGCAGTTGGAGTCCCAAATATTATTATGCCGGACATGATTAAACAAGGTGCTGTTCTTGTAAGTGCGGGGATGACGTTTGATGAGAATAGAGTACTTATCCCAGATATTAGTGAAGATTGTGCAGAAAAAGCATCATTTATGACACCACGTATTGGTGGGGTAGGACCAACAACCATCGCTATGCTGTTGCGTAATACTGTAGATGCGGCTGAAAAATCTTAAAATGGCAAACCAACAGCATCAGGTGCAATACCAGAGTTTAGAGGAATATTATCTAGTTTTGGAGGAGTCGGGAATTGTTCAGAGTCGCGATCTGACTTTAGCCATTCGGAAATACCATCTAAAAAGTTATGTACCTCGCCGTACATTTCTGTGGTAGTAGCTTTGCGTTCATAAGCCGCCATACCTTCACTAATAGTTGGACAAGACAAAAATTCCCCTGTGTGTCTTGAAGCCGTAGAAGCAATTAATTCTGTAGCAATTCCATTTTGATCTGTCATCGCTAGAATTTTAATGACCACACCTAAATTTGGATTTGAAGCTAATTCTTTAGAGTGGTTTTTAATCATCTCATTCAATACTTCTTCTAATCCTTGTGATTCTTCACGAAAATAAAGGACGCCAATAACATCTGGAAGCATAGGATCAGCAGCTAGCTCTTTACCGCGTTTCGAAGCAGTAACACGCAAAAGTTCTAACGCTTGTGCACCTTTAAGAAGGTGTGCTAAACAGCTGATTTCTGCGATAATTTCCGTAGTTGTATGCTGATTAATATCTTGAACGTCCATGTATTTTTAATTGTCACATAGTCTGACTAATAAGTAAAGCTACTATTTTGACTCTTTTGTATATATAGTATTGAAACATAATTATATAGAATAAAATTTCTTGAGATTATTCTGATATCAGCTCCAGAATGTGTAATAATATTTCTATAATGACGCAGGCTATTCCGACGACACCAGATTTACCCTTAACGGTAGAATTGATCACATGTGATCTCTGCAATCACGAATTTTCATATGACTCTAACATCATAGAAGTTAAAAATACCGCTTCTATCAAATGTCCTAGATGCGCATATAATCAAACAACAGTTTCTAAACCGCGAGTTCAAGATATTGTTACATTTATTGTTCCTGTAGCTTTGGTCTATATTTTTACAATTTCTCTTTTACTAATTAACCGATAGTGTACATTGGCAATATGTTGTTGCGCTAAACTTAAAGCATGCCTAATTCTTTAACTCTAAATGACGACCTAACTCTAAATGTACCTGATGATCCGATCATCCCATATATTGAAGGCGATGGTATTGGTATTGATATTTGGCCTGCTGCTCAAGCTGTGTTTGACGCTGCTATAAAAAAATGTTTTGGTGATACGAAAAAAGTTGAGTGGCTAAAAGTATTAGCAGGACAAAAAGCATTTGATGAAACTGGTGAATGGTTGCCTGGCAGTACTATTGAGGCATTTGAAAAATATTTAGTAGGAATTAAAGGACCGCTCACAACTCCTGTAGGTGGTGGCATAAGATCGCTCAATGTTGCAATACGACAAATTTTAGATCTATATGTTTGTCTTCGACCTGTTAAGTATTTCGAAGGTGTTCCTAGCCCTGTTAAGAAACCGCAAGATGTCGATATGGTTATTTTTCGTGAGAACACAGAAGATATTTATGCAGGTTTAGAACTTGAAGCCAATACTCCACAAGCTGTCAAGCTTATTGAATATTTACATGATACTTTTAATTGGGATATACGGGATGGTTCTGGTGTAGGGGTAAAACCTATTAGCGAATTTGGTTCTAAACGTTTAATTCGAGCTGCATATCAATATAGTATTGCTCGTGGTCGCAAAAATGTTGCACTAGTTCATAAAGGTAATATTCAAAAATTTACAGAAGGCGCATTTATGCGTTGGGGCTATGACCTACTCAAAGAAGAATTTAGTGATACTCACGTTTCTTGGGAGGATTGTGGGGGCGATCCTGGAGATAAAATTCTTGTACAGGATGTCATTGCTGATAATTGTTTTCAACAAACTTTATTGAACCCTAAACAATTTGATGTTTTGGCTACCTGTAATTTAAATGGCGATTATCTATCTGATGCTTTGGCTGCTCAAGTTGGCGGTATTGGTATTGCTCCTGGTGGAAATATAAACTACACAACTGGTCATGGGGTATTTGAGGCTACTCATGGTACTGCTCCTAAGTATGCCGGACAAAATAAGGTTAATCCTGGTTCTGTAATTTTGTCAGGTGTAATGATGTTCGAACATTTAGGATGGGATGATGTGGCTAGTACTATAACAACGGCTCTAGAGCGAACTATTGTCGATAGGGTAGTTACATATGATTTTGCGCGCGCAATGGATGAAGCTAGCGAAGTAGGCACATATGAGTTTGGTCAAGCTATGATTGAAAGAATGTAACTGAACATTAATAAATTTGATTAAACAATATATCCTAATTAGAATAAAGCTATCGAAACGGTCAATTAAGGGTTATAGTGTTAATGCAAGATGAAAAAAGGCATATAATCACCTATGGCGACGATGAAGTTAAACTTCTAAATTGTATCAAGGAAAAAATGGGTTCTTTTAGCAATAAAGAATTGATAGAACTCTCGAGATTAATCCAAACTATAGGGAAGCCAAACGATAATTTACTCCGCAATATAATAGCAATTGCAGGTCTTCAAGTTTTGCTGGAAAGAAGTGTTGGTTTTGAAGAAGGTATTGAGGTTTATTTAAATAATTTATTAAGAAATAGGTTTGAGTTTGATGAAAACTTGGAAACAGTTTTTAAAGATCCCTTAGGCGAATTAGGACTTGTAGTCGCTAATAGCATAACAGGTGCTGGAATTGAAACAGATTTTCAAACAAATATATTCGGTATAGAAGTTGATTGCTTTATTGATATGCGTGATTTAACAGTATCGCCACGTTTAGATGATACACCTTTGGGAGGAACTCTATTTGATGGAAACCTAGTGGACACACAAATAGTATTAGATGGATTGTTCCATTAGAATTTATTTATAAATAATTCTATATAGGAGATAAAATGAAAATTACAGTTGTTGGTGCGGGTTTTTATGGTTCTACAACAGTTCAAAGAATTGCTGAAGCAAATTATGCACAAGAAGTGGTGATGGTTGATATCCTCGAAGGTAAACCACAAGGTTTAGCTTTAGATATGAATCAAGCACAATCAATTGAAGGCTTTCAAACAAATATTATTGGTACAAATTCATATGAAGAGACTGCCGATTCTGACATATGTGTGATTACAGCTGGAATGCCTCGCAAGCCAGGGATGAGTCGTATGGATCTACTTGAAGTAAATGCAGGTATTGTTTCCGATGTTACCGAGAAACTATCTGGTGTATCACCAAATGCTGTTTTAATTGTTGTCTCTAATCCACTTGATGAAATGACAGCACTTGCATCAGCTGTTTCTGGTTTTGATAAATCAAAAGTTATGGGTCAAGCTGGAATGTTAGATACTGCGCGTTTTAAATATTTTGTTGCACAAAAATGTGGAGTGCCGGCAAATAAAATTGAGGCAATGACTTTGGGTAGCCACGGTGACACTATGGTTCCTGTTCCTTCATTAGTAAAAGTAGATGGCAAAGCATTAACTGATGTTTTAAGCAATGAAGAAATCGATCAACTAGTTCAACGTACACGCGACGGTGGCGCTGAAATTGTTGGATTACTAAAAACTGGTTCTGCTTATTATGCACCAAGTGCTGCTGCTGCGAGAATGGTTCAAGCAGTTGCGCAAGATACTAAAGAACAAATGCCTGTATGCGCTTACATGAATGGTGAATACGGAATAAACGATGTTTATCTAGGTGTTCCTGCAGTAATTGGTCGTAGTGGTGTAGAAAAAGTTGTTGAACTTGATTTAGCTGAAGATGAAAAGCAAGATCTATTAAATGCTGCTAAAGCTGTTGGTGAGAAACAAGCTGACATTAAGCAATTCGTTTAGTAAATGTCATTTTTTGCAAATACTCCAATAGGCTCAATTGAGATTGTTACACAAAATGGCCGTGTTGTTGAATTTGTTATGCCAGGTTGGCAAGGCTCTTATCGCAGAGAAGAAGATGATATCTCTCTAAAAAGACAACAAGATATTATTGATTCAGTTATGGATTATTTTTCTGGTGGTTCAAAAAAAGAAGTTGAAATCGCATGGAAAAATATGATCAAAGTTTGTGGTATCGATCTAAAAGATGTTGCGGGCAATGGTACATTTACTTACAGAGTCTATGACACGCTATTAAAAGATGTACCAAGCGGAACAACTATCTCGTATCAAGAACTTGCTGCATTGGCTGGTAACGAAAAGGCAGCGCGTGCAGTTGGAACAGCAATGCGCAAGAATCCTTTGCCTCTATTGATCCCCTGTCATCGCGTGGTGCGAGCTAGTGGTGAATTGGGTGGATATATGGGTATGGATGAAACTGGCCTTAAAGTCAAGCGCTGGCTTCTCGATAACGAAAGCGCCCGTTAGCATCAACGACACTAAAATTATAAGACAGTTGGTTCTTCGCCGTTTTCAGATATGAAGGGAAGTTCTTCGCTATACCAATCCAGTGAACCACCTGAAACATTTCTTACATTATAACCAGCACTAGCCAAAAATTCGGTTGCTTGACCTGAACGGCCTCCACTTTTACATATAATATGTATTTCATCATTTTTGTCTAATTCAATATATCTTTCGTTGAGTTCACTCAAGGGAATATTAATAGCACCTTGTACATGTCCCGCTTCGAACTCTTCGATCTCGCGTACGTCGAGCAAAAGCGCTCCAGTTAATAAGGCTACATAAGTTTCTTTAACACCTACTGCGCTATTTTTACGATTATTAATAATACTCATATGTTTTCCTTTAATATAATTATCAAATACAATATTTCAAAAGTGAGTTCGATCTCGAATCCTCATTGAAACCGATGAACCACTCATAACCGTATACCGCTCTAAATTGATCGTTATTTAGAATTAAAGCTGACGAAGTATCGTCAATCTGGCTCGCATGTGCTTTCATTGCTTTTCTTTTCTCGGCTAGTGCATCGTTAACTGATATCGTGTGAGCAATTTCAACACTAGACATTCCCAAAGTCGTTCTGGCTAAATCTAATGTAGAGGCATGTGCAATATTTGCCTCTTCTACTAAATGAGTTTCAACAAAATGTAAATATTCTCGATCGACAGTTGTATTATAAAATTCTTTAACCAAGATTGATGATGCAACCCCTACTAAATGGGCTTGAAGATGATCAGGATGTCCATAAATGCCATACTCATCATCACAAATAAAAACGTCTATAGATTTACTTTCTATAAAAAAATTAAGCTTTTTAGATGCTTCATCTATATCGCACTTAGCAAAAGCATTTTCTGGGAAATCATCTTTATCTAAACCTGAATCATGATATCCCAAAAATTCAAATGAGCTTACGTTTAAAATCTTACACGCATTTTGAGATTCTTCAAATCTTGTATCTAGAATATTCTGTTCACTATTTAATTTTTTCCCTAGCTCACCTCCAGTTGCAAAAACAACGTGCACATTATGTCCGTCATTAGCTAGTTTTTTGATTGTTCCACCAGTAAAAATAGCTTCATCATCAGGGTGTGCATGTAAAAAAAGGAAATTCGTCATATTGGGTACTTGATTCTAGCTGGCTTTAAAATCTACTTATCTCTAAGTATAATGTTTTAATGCCTTTTAGTACAGAAATTGATCGATTTGTAGACGATGATTCTATTGCAGTGAATGATCGCACTTTTTCTGTAAAAGAAATCAACGAAGCAATCTCATTAGCAGTATCTACTTCTTTTCCAGATGAAGTTTGGGTTAAAGGTGATGTTCAAAAACTACGTTTCCATACTAGCGGACATATATATTTTGATCTAGTCGATTCTGGTACTAAGGCCTCAAGCCCTAGTGTAATTCCTTGTACCTTACTGAAATGGCAAGCACAAAAGATCAAAGCTAATTTGCGTGAAATATTAGCTGAAGATCGTGAAGTTCGTATAAAAGTACGTCCAGATTTTTATGCACCGTTCGGCAAAATGTCATTACATGTTAGTGATGTAGATACACAATTTTCTTTAGGCCAAATTGCTATAGCTCGCCGGGAACTCTTGATGAAACTTCACAACGAAGGTATATTAAAAGCAAATACTCAACTTGAGCTTAGTGGATTTCCTTTGAAGCTTATACTGATCACTTCTGTGGGTTCTGCTGCTCATGCTGATGTATTAGATCAGTTAAAACAAAGTGAAATTGGCTTTAATGTTAAAGTTATAAATGCTTTGATGCAGGGTAGTGAAGCGCCAGACTCTGTTGCACGTGCATTTGAACTGGCAAATAAAATAGATGGAGATATTATTTTACTGTGTCGAGGTGGTGGATCAAAAGCTGATTTAGCTACATTCGATACTGAGAAGGTTGCACGTTCAATTATTGCTGCGAACAAGCCGGTACTCACAGGCTTGGGTCATCAAATAGATATTTCAGTAGCCGACGAAACTGCATTTATCCATTTAAAAACACCTACAGCATGTGCACAATATATTATTGAAATGATACAAACTTCAATTTCTAATATGCTTTCGCTAAAGGAATCTATCGATACGACTTCACTAGATAGAATATTTACTAGCGAGACAAGGCTTGCAAATATTTCTCAAAAGTTAGGTGAGGTAAATTATCTTCTAGATAAATCATCAGAAGGGTTAAAATCTATAGCACTTTTAATTAAAGACAAAGTTTCTAATATATTTGATAGAGATACACAAAACTTACTTGCATTAAAGAAACTTATACATGCACATGATCCTATGCGAGTTGTAGAACGAGGTTATTCTTTAACGCTAAATGATAAAGGTAAGGTTATATCAAGTATTGATGATATTGAAAACAACGAAAATATAACAACAAGATTAAGTGATGGAGAAATCATTTCAACTGTTAAAGAAAAGAAAGAAAATAAGTAATGACACCAACAAAAACAAAACAAAACAAAGATATTTCTTATAAAGATGCGATGGCTGAATTAGAAACCATTGTTTCGAAGGTTGAAGATAGAGGTGTTGATATAGATGAGCTTGCACAAAATGTTAAGCGCGCACATGAGCTAATTACACTATGTCAAAAAAGAATTGAGGCAGTACGTTTTGAAGTTGAAAATGTTATGGAAAATAGTCAAAGTAAAGCATCTAATGGCATTGTAAACGAAGTCGAAGAATCCAACGATAGCAATACTAGCAACGAACTATTTTAAGAGGGTAATTTCATGATTGAGTCAGATTTAATATCTTATGAAGATTTTGAAAAGGTAAAAATTTGTGTAGGAAAAATACTAGAAGCTAATGAATTTCCACAAGCTAAAAAACCGGCCTATAAATTAGCCATAGATTTTGGATCAGAAATTGGTGTAAAAAAATCTTCTGCACAAATAACAGATTTGTATACTCCTGAAACGTTAATTGGTAAATATGTATTAGCTGTTGTTAACTTTCCACCACGCCAAATTGGCCCATTCATATCAGAAGTATTAACTCTTGGTTTAGCAACGACCAAACCAGGCAATGTGAATCAGGGTATTTCGGGTGGAGGCTTATTAACACTAGTATCTCCAGAACATGAACCAGTATTAGGCGCACAACTATATTAAAAAGTCTAGGATCTTAGTTAGCTATGGTAAAAACAAGAATTAAATTTGCTGCATATATTGCAAATACTTTCGACAGCCCAAGTTTTCATATTCCAATTATATTATTTTATGGAAATCAATATTTGGGATTAACAATAACGACTACTTTACTTGCATTTTACGGAGTAAATTTTCTCACTGCCTTTTTCGAGATCCCTGCGGGAGCCTTTGGCGATAGATATGGAAGAAAAATATCTTATATTTTAGGGATAATTTTATTATTAGTTGGGTATGGTATTTGGCTATTGCGCATTCCAACTTATTGGTATTTTATTGGTTCAGCAATTGCTGGTCTGGGAAATGCTTTCAGGTCGGGTTCTATTGACGCAATGGTATATGAGGAAAGCCACTTAGCTAATGCTATGGATTTATATGATGGATTTCGTTCTAAATCAAAAGCTTGGTACTATGTATTTCGAATTGTAGCAATGCCGTTAGGATCTTATTTATTTACGGTATCGCCAACTTTGCCAATGCTCTTAACCATAATTACCATCTTTTGTTCTGGATTAAGTGTCATATTTATTCCTGACAATAATGTTACTCCAGAAGAAAAAAGTGCATTCTTGTTAATGTTTGCTACATTTAAAAAAATCTTATCTAATAAAGAGTCTGTGCTTTTTATCTTAGTGATTTTTTCTATGGGTGCGATCGGTGATTTTGCTTGGAGATTATTTCAAGTTATATATAAAACTAGTAATCTCAATATTGCTTATATCGGTATCTTTTATGGGGTTACTTCAATATTTAGTACCTATGGTTCTTTAAAATTTGGTAAACGTTCAAAACGTGATGATGTAATTAAACTATCAATACTCACATATTTTATTACTACCTGCACTGTAACGGTCTTGGCGGTATTCTTAAACATCTGGGTAGCTTTAGTAGTTGTAATCATTCAATCCATTTCATTTGCATTGCCTGAGACTTCAATACAAACATATTTACAAACCAAATCTGAAAGATTTGAACAAGCAACTATTTTGTCAATAACTTCATTTGTATTCTTTTTCGGTCTATCGGTTAGTGATGTTTTGGCAGGAATTTCTATTTCCATATTTGGTCTTCAAGGAGCATTTATCTTTAACGCGACATTATGTTTAGTTATTACAATGATTTTTGTTCCAAAATTATTTAAAACCTTGAAAGTAGATTCGCACTAGGCTGTTGCTCGAATTAAATTTACACTAAAGTGTAATCATGAAACTTTTTGCTTTAGACCCACTTTGGAATGAACTATTTAATGATACTCACGGAGAATTACTCAAGAATGCGGGTTTAGAGCTAGAGGTAATTTCTGAAATAGTGCCTATGCAGGAAATTGAATCTCTATATGAAGGTGACCAAGATCGCATTTTGTTAATTAATCCAGATTTTGTTGGCTGGAGTATAACTACTGATGATTATAAAAATATACCTAATTTGAAAGGAATTGTCTTAGAATCTACATCATTTAGTTATGTTGATACATCATATGCCGATGAAAAAGGAATCCCTGTAGCTAACATTCGTAATTTTGTCACAGAGTCAGTTGCTGAATGGACAATGATGATGATGCTAGCGACTGCTAGAAAAATCCCTCTAATGTTAAAGGCTGGTTTCCCACTGAATTTTGGTTCTGACTTTATTACTTATAAGGGTTTTGATCTAAAAGACAAAACTATTGGAATAATAGGTCTTGGAAATATAGGAAGTGCCCTTGGAGCTTTGGCTCAGGGTATTGGCATGAATGTTAAATATTGGTCAAAGTCAACTCGAAGTGCTTCATATCAATATTGTGAACTTGATGAGATCTTTAGTTCTTGTGATGTAGTTGTTCCTGTGATGGCTTCAAATGATGATACAAATAAACTGATCAGCGATAAGCACATATTGTCTATGAAAAATGATGCTATTTTTATAGCAGTAACTCATAGAGATTATAATCATGATCTACTTTTAAAGCGTGTTGCTAATAATGAATTATTTGGTTATGCCTTCGAAGATGAAACTCCAGAAAATTTTAATAAGTATGATGGAAATGTTTGGGCAGCACCACAATATGCTTGGACAACTGATAATTCACTAAGAAATAGTATGGATAAATCAATTGAAGCAGTGGTATCAATGGCTAAAGGCGATATTCCAAATAAAGTTAATTAAATAAATGGAGTATCTAAAACTAATCAGGGTTGACAGTCCTGATGATCCATTAGTAATACAATTTGCAAGATTAGATAAGCAGATTTTTGAAGCTACAGTGACTCCATTTAGTACTGATGATTTTATTTCATTTTTAAAAACCGGAGCTGTACTTTTTGGCCATGTTAATATAAATAATAAACTGGTTAGCGAATCAACCATTTTATTTAATCACACTGATATTTTAGGTACTAAGTTTCACAGTAACTTTCCGCTTGAGTACGCTTTACTCGAAGCAGATGCAGTGGATGAAGGCTATAGAGGCAGTGGTCTACAAAAAGAACTTTTACACAAACGTATCGAAATGGCCAAAGAGCACGATACTGCAGTTTTGTGTTCAACAATTAAACACCAAAACCTGCCAAGTATTAAAAGCTATTTGTCTTGTGGTTTTATACTGGCTGTTGATGCACCAGGGTTTTTTGGAGATGGCATTAAAAATGACAGGTTACTATATGTTAATGATCTAAATTTTCCGAACGATTTTAATAAATATATAAGTTCAAATGATGATGAGGTTAAATATGATGACAGCCAAATTGATGAATTGATATCAAGAAATAATACTAATTTCTTACTAAAAGTAGAATACAGCGATGATCCTAATGAAAATTTTAATCGTCAAATATCAAAATTAATTCAAAACAATTATATTGGTATTGGATTTGTGTCATCTGCCAATACATATGCAGTTCGTTTTATCCATCTAGATATATTGCCAAAACATATTGCAGATGCAATTAAATTCCGGCAAACACAAATTAAAAACCTGCTCTAATTTAACTTTGGCTAGCTTTTGCCCTATTCTTTAATTGTGCTTTTGCATAATCTTTATTCAT
>JAGPDB010000007.1 GCA_018057765.1 Acidimicrobiia bacterium | reverse complement strand
CTTCTTCAATCAAGTCTGCAAGACGTTTGCGTTCTCCTAACATGCCACGAGCTTGGGCGCCTTCTTCAATTGATTTTGCTAGTTTTACTTCGTCTTCTTTTGACAATAAAGGATATTGTCCAATATCAGTAAGATATAAACGGACTAGATCCTCTTCTTCTTTGTCAGTAAATTTTGCCACTTTAGTACTCCCTTTTGTCTAGTTTTACTAGATCACCCTTAGAAATTGTTAATTTCTATCCCGTCTAAGATACCTTGTTTTATCTTGCGTAAAATCCGTAGATCTAATAAATTTGAACACAGCAAACTAGAATTCTATTCAGGTGTTTTTCCTGGTTGATTGCTTGTTTGTCGCTGGCATTTATTACCGCAAGGCTTAAAGTGCCTTAGAACGTTAATATACGACGGTACTTGAAAAAAAGCAAGCTATTTGTTACTATTTTTTAATTTCAGTAACATAGCATTTCGAATTGAATATTGCGAAATGCTTCTACCAGGAATTATGTACTTTACCACTTGGCAGAGATAGGGATACGCCGTCCTAGTCCAAAGTTATAATGAGTCAATCGTGTACCAACTGGTGATTGTTTACGTTTAAATTCTGAGTTTTTAATCAACTTAACAATGCGATTGACATTTACCTCATTATGGCCCATAGCGATTATCTCTTCAATTGATTTGGTGTGTTCTATATACGAAACAAGTATTGTGTCCAAGGTTTCGTACGAAGGCAAAGAGTCGGTGTCTTTTTGATTAGGACGTAACTCTGCAGTTGGTTCACGGTCTATTATTTCATTTGGTATTGGATTGGCTAAATTATACTCATCAACAGAATTTCTATAGTTACTAACTTTAAAGACCTCAGTTTTATATAAATCTTTAATTGGAGCATAAGCACCTACTGTGTCACCATATAATGTGCAATAGCCCACAGCTAGCTCAGATTTATTCCCCGTTGCTAATGGTAACCATCCTCGAGAGTTGGAATACATCATTAGTGTAAGCCCACGCAAGCGAGATTGAACATTTTCACTTACTATACTTTCTAAATTATCTAAACCAAAAGTATCACTTGCAGCTAAATACATTTTTTCAATAGATAAAGTTTCATATGAAATACCAATATTCTTAGCAAATTTTTCAGCAAAAATATTTGAATCGTCACTAGTAAATTTTGATGGAATCAATACACCATGAACACGATCCGCACCTAATGCGTCAACGGCCATAGTAGCTACTAGCGCAGAATCTATACCTCCGCTGAGGCCGATTACAACATGTCCGCTATTATTTGAAATTGCATTTATAAATTGGTTCAAGCCATAAACACAAGCATCATAGGCATTTCCGGCATCAAAACAATGGAGATGTTCAGTAGAAGCAGTCAACGCAATCTTTCCACTAGGAATTATTGGCGGATCGCTAGGATCGATTTCAATTTCCGAAATCGCCATATCTGCTTCAAAATATTTTAGTTGAGTGATAATATCTCCATTTTTATCAACACTGAATGATCCGCCGTCAAAAACAACTTCATCACATGCGCTGACCATGTTTACATAAACAATTGGAATATTATATTTTTTAGCAAAACCACCTATAGTACTATGACGATCAGCTTCCTTACCATGAACAAATGGAGAAGCATTTGAAACAACAATGATTTGAGCCCCTTTATTTACTAGGTCTCTTGTTGTATCTTCAATCCAGATATCATGACAGATACAAATACCCACACGAATACCATTAACCAAAATAGGTTCGCTAGATTCTATAGCTCTACCAAACCAGCGTGTCTCATCAAAAACACTTTCGTTGGGTAAATACTTTTTAACAACTCTACTTATAGGAATACTTTCGCTTAAACCTACAATCGTCACATAATTTAATAGCAATGATTCATCGACAACTTTTCCACTTAAAGATTCATAATCAGAAAGCAAAATTTTATCTGTCACTAATTTATAGTCGCCAAAACTAGAATAATTACCAAAAATTAGTCCAGTATCGTTTGCGGATTTAATAATTTCGACTTGTTCAATTAAATCAACTTCTGCAGAACTTACTAGTGATTGCACATCATTACGATTCATTAAATCGCATAGAGAATATCCCGTGAGACTAAGTTCAGGACCGATGACAAGATCGCAACCTTGCTCATTGCCAGATTTATAACAATCAACTAATTGATTTACATTATGATTTATTGTACTTTCATCGATCCCAACCTGAACGTGGGTTTGAGCAAGTGCAATTTTGATAGTTTTAGTATTAGTCACTCATATATTTTACTTTATATACTCAAGAAACCAAGATGGGAAACTAGCTTATAGTATTAATTCTTGATCCTAAACAAAGCATCCTTTATTTCTATATGTCATAGTACATATCGAATTCCCAAGGGTGGGGGCGCAAACGAACTGCAACACTATCAGCCATTTTTTGCTTAATCCACTCATCAATAACTTCTTTGGTAAACACATTACCTTTAAGAAGAAAATCGTGATCGGCTTTTAATGCATCAAGGGCACCTTCTAATGATGAAGGCACTACTTTTATACCCTTTAGTTGCTCCTCACTAGCTTCAAATAGATCAAAGTCAGCAGGTTCTGGTGGCATTAACTCACGTTCAATACCATCAAGGCCAGCCATCAACAAAGCCGAAAATGCCAAATAAGGATTAGCACTAGGATCAGGTGTCCTATATTCAATACGTGTCGCAACAGCAGTTGCGCGCACAAGTGGAATGCGTATTGCGGCAGAACGATTTTTTTGTGAATAAACCAAATTTATTGGTGCCTCGTATCCAGGTGTCAAACGGCGATAAGAATTAGTAGTTGGATTTGTAAAAGCACAAAGCGCTTCGCCGTGTTCAATAATACCAGCAATGTAATGTAGAGCCATTTTGCTTAATGAAGCATATCCATCTGGATCATAAAATAAATTCGTTCCATCTTTCCATAATGATTGATGAACGTGCATACCTGAACCATTGTCACCAAAAATAGGTTTTGGCATAAACGTTACGGTGTAGCCAGCATCATGTGCAGTATTTTTTACAATATATTTATAGAGTTGAACTTTGTCTGCCATTTGAAATAATGAATCATATTTCATATCAATTTCACACTGTCCAGCAGTTCCAACTTCACTATGTTGGACTTCACATTGAATACCTACTTTTTCTAAATTCGCAAACATTTCTGAACGCAAATCATGAAAATGGTCACCTGGAGGACTTACAAAATATGCGCCTTTAACACGAGGTTTATAGCCGAGGTTAGGGCCGCCATCTTCTTCGGTTTTTCTGCCCCTGTTCCATCCACCTACAATAGAATCAACCTCATAATGAGCGGCGTTCTCAGTAGAATTAAAATTAATAGAATCAAAGATAAAGAACTCTGCTTCGGGGCCGAAATTTGCAATATCAGCAATACCAGTTGAGGCTAAATATCTTTCAGCTTTTGTTGCGATTGTACGTGTATCTTTATCGTATGGATCAAGTGTAATAGGTTTATGCACAGTTGCATTAATAAGAACAGTTGCTCGAGCACGAAAAGGATCAAGCGTTACACAATTTGGGTCAGGTTTAATAGCTAAATCACTCTCATCGACTGTTTGAAAACCTCTGACAGAACTACCATCGAATGGAAGACCTAATTTAAACGCATCTTCATTAAAGTCTCTCGCTGCAATTGTGAAATGCAACATGTACCCAACCATGTCACAAAAACGTAAATCAACAAACTCAATTTCATGTTTTTTGATGAGATCAATAATTTCTTTAGCAGTGCTTGCATAAGAAAATGGATTACCAATTTCGCCGACTAGATCTTTTGAATTTTCTGACAGTGCCATTAATTATTGCCCTTCATTATTGGTTTATATACCAGAAGCAATTCGCTTTCGAATCGACTATTTCAACTATCTAATTCAAAGTGCCCTCATCATTATATACAAATATCTTAGAAAATTTTGGTTATATAGAATTAATTTGTGTTAAATATTATCTTCAATGATTAGCACAAATTGGGATTTCTAATATTCCGCTCAACTCTCGTTAAAAAGTGCCGATTATTAAATTAGGGCAAAAACAGGAGGTTGGGGATATGAAATATCTTTTTATATTAGTATTTGGATTTGGAATGGTCGCAGGGATCTGGACAACAGGACAGTCGGTATCTTTCCACAATGTAGTAGCACAAGAATGCAGCGTAAAGAATGATTCTCAAATAGTGTTTTTAGGGAATTTAAAAGTCAGCAATCCATTAGGTGGAATAACTTGTAATAAAGAAACTTTAAATAAAGCTTCTAAAACAATTGACAAAGCTTCAGAAACTTTAGATGTTGGTTTAGATAAGATTAATGAAACTTTGGACAAAACAAATGCCAATTTAGAATCACCAGGTGGCGGTTTGTATTCACAGGATGACTTTAATTTTACTAAATAATCATCAATATAATTATCAAATAAAATTAATTTAAACTTCTAAATACTATTACTATATATGTATTGTTAGCTAAATGAGTTTCCGCAACCACATGATTTTGAAACATTTGGATTGTTTATTGCAAAGCCGGCACCTTGAAGACCATCTTTATAGTCAAGAGTTGCACCTACTAGATATGGAGCTGAAGCAGGATCTATCGCAACTTGAATTCCACCTTGTTCAGTGATGATATCATCATCCGCTTTGTCTCCATCGAAAAACATCTCGTAACTCAAGCCTGAACATCCACCGGGTCGTACACTGACTCTTAAAAAAAGACCTTCATCTTCTTCCTGTGAAATCAACTCAGCAACTTTGCTAGCTGCAACATCGCTAACAATGATTGCATTAGATGTAGGAATTGCCTTCTCTGATGATTCTGAAGTATCTGCTTGTGTAGTAGTCACGTTTTCCCTTTCTTAGGATATGCTTACATTCTACCTTATATATCAAGGAATTGGAATATCGACCTTACACATTTGTTCTACTTAGTGATAAGCAGAGCAAACGTGTGTAAGCTATAAAACAACCAATAATTAGGAAATATTCCCGAAAAAACGATATGGATACAATAATATGTCAATAAGTGACAATAAATCGTCTGGTTTGGACCCAGAATTAGTTGCAATATTAAGAGGCGTTATCGATCCTGAGTTGAATAATAATATCGTTGACTTGGGTATGGTAAAAAACGCGATAATTGATGGTGATGGTGTTGCACAAATTACAGTTGCTTTAACCACTTCTGGTTGTCCACTCCGTAGCCAGATCAAAACTGATGTACAACGAAAGATTTCTTCTAATAAAAATATCGAAGAGGTAAAAGTAACTTTCGGTGAATTGAACGCGCAAGAAAAAAGAACGTTAATGGATAGTGCAAGAAAAAATGCAAGAGAAAATGCAATCGAAACAGCCGTGAGTTCATCTACTCGTGTTATAGCAATTGCTAGTGGCAAAGGCGGAGTTGGTAAATCTTCAATAACTGCAAACTTGGCAAGTGCAATTGCTGATTTAGGATTCAAAGTTGGAGTACTAGACGCTGATATTTGGGGATTTAGCCAAGGGACAATGCTTGGTGTAGCAGGCAGGCTTGAAGGAACCGCTGGAAAAATTGATCCACATCTAAAAGTAATCGGAAAACAAGGTGGAGAATTAAAGATAGTTTCAATGGGATTCCTAATTGACGACGAGCAAAGCGCATTAATGTGGCGCGGCTTAATTTTGGCAAAAGCTGTTGAACAATTTTTAGTAGATGTTAATTGGGGTGAGTTAGATTACCTTTTTATTGATATGCCTCCAGGCACTGGTGATATTCAAATGGCAGTATCTCGTTTGATTCCTCAGAGCGAAATGTTAGTAGTTACAACTCCTGCTCGGGGAGCTCAAACTGTGGCTGCACGTGTTGGCGATATGGCACAAAGAAGTTATATGCCAATACTTGGTGTTGTAGAAAACATGAGCTACTTTGTTTCACCTAGTGGTGAAAAGTTTGAGATATTTGGAAATGGTGGCGGTTCTCGCTTAGCTAAACGCCTAGCAACAACTTTACTTGCCCAAATTCCTTTGGAACCTGGAGTGACTGAAGCAAATAGTGCTGGTGTCCCTATTGTTATATCCGATATTGAGTTAGAAAATAAATCACCAGCTGCAATAGCCATGAGAGATCTCGCAAAAAATATTGTCGATAATATATGTCCTCCTATTGAAATGGCAGGGTGTACATCAATAAAACAAGCTATATTCAAACAAATGAAGGAATCTAAAGCTCAGGTGTAATAGCTGGAGTTTTATTCACTGATCCCATTGCTTGGACTGTACTAACTGGTTCAGAAACTAGATAGGTATTCTGCGTAATATCATAGCCATTAAAAGTAGTTCTATTGCCAGGCGTATCAGCAACTTCAACTTGTGTTAAAGATTTTCTTAATGCACTTAAGTATGCATACAATAATGGTCTATTCGTTGCTGAGCCACCTGAGTGGCCATCTATGACTATTGCTAGTTTACGTCCTTGTTCTTGTGCAATTCTGTTTGCGTATGACGAAAACTCACTGACAAAGCTATCGATATCTACGGAATGTGTATCAGACTCTAGTGGATTTAAACCCCTAATAATTAATAGTGGTGTACCGTCTAGCGCTTCACCTTCTATTAATAGTGCTGCACCAGCAAATCTTCTTTTTGCAGGTACGTTTAAATCCTTAACTATTAGTACAGCTGTAAAATTATCGAAGCCATCAAATTTATGGCCATCATATGTAGCCCAACATGTATCTGCTATTTGACCTGACAATTCTTTTAAAGGACCGTGAACTGGAATAAGCGAATAATTTTGTTTTCTAACTTCAACAGCATCCGGATCAGTTGCTAATAATCTTGCTTTTTCTTGCAACTTTATTTGTGATCTAATGAAATCGCTCAAAAAACCAACTTCTGTAATCTTCTTTAACGATTTCTCATTCAAATTTGCAATAAAGTTATCTTTCCAAGTCTCTTCTCTTACAGTTTGTTCTAGCAGCGCTGTCAATCGTGTTATCTGATTTAAATCAGTTATCGATTTACTTCTAGTATTAATAATGTCAGTTATATCGATATTTGGATTTTGTAATAATGTACTGGCTATTAATAGTGACCTTAAATGTTGTTTAAATTCTTTATGTTGACTAAGCACTTGTATATTTTCATAAAATTTACCTAATCGCCATAAACTTTGTGTCGTCATTTTTTCTAATTGCTCTATTTTCGAATTAAGGCTATCTAATGACTTAGTTCTTGACGGGTCAGTATCTTTTAGATTTGCCCTTAGAGTACCAATTTTTTGTTGGGCAATTCGTTCGATTTCAAGAAAAAATTCATTTGCTTTTTCTACGTCTAATGCTTTCCCATCTTTTGTAAGTAACTCTGATGCAACTTGAACTTCTCTTATTGTTCGCACATACGATTCTTCTGCTTCTTGCGATAATTCCAGTTTATCTGGTTTTATAAATTCTCCATTAGCATCAATTTTCTTTATATCTCTATCAACTTTTACAACTTCAATTTCACCCACTGGATATTGGGAGACAACTGTTATGGCATTTAATGACCTCCTAACTTGATATTCTGATGTATTACCATATGTTGTTTTTGTTCGAACTGCGGGTAAAAAGAGTTTCATAGCCGCATCATTTGTGAGTATGTCTTGTGGGATCTCGCCTCTAAAGATCCGTTCATAAAAAGTATGAGTCAGATTAGTTAGTTGATCTATACCCTCTGTGCCTGTTTTATCTACTCCAAATTCTCTAAAAGTTTCAGGTACTTCATGATCTAGTAATAATTCTTTGACTAGATATAATATGTCGGCGTCTGCATTTTCACCAAAAATATCCAGACAAGTTTTCAAATAGTCAGGCACAAATAAATACGGACTTCGTTCTAAGAAATTAAAATCACTCAAAGGGTTTTTAATCACAATTTCATTAGAAATAGCAGATATTATCGCTATTCCAACAGTATCAAAGAGATTCTTTGCAAATCTTTTGCCATTATTTCTAACCTCTACAGTACTCAAAAATTTATACTGTTCATCTGAAATTTCACCAAGTTTATCTTCCAGGATCTTGACAATTGCTGCGTTTAACCGATTACCTACTATTGTTGCAGCCAGTCCGACGATATTAGGAAGTTTGATTTTACTGAGTGATATTCGGCGAGAATCTGGTATCATCTTTAACCCATGACGCAGTTCTTCGATTATCTCCATAATATAATCTGATCTACCTAAAGCTTTAGATATTCGATCAAAATCAGTTATATTAAATATCTCAATACGACCAAGAAACCACACGGCAGAACCTTGATTTATTATAATTTCCGCTATTGCGTCATGATCTACAAAGCTCCTAATATCACGTTCAAAGTCAGGCAATCCTAATGATTGAATACCTTGGCTTTCTGTGTCTTCATTCGCAAAGTATAAACTTTCAAACACCTGTGATGACAGGTTAGAAAACATCCCGATATTCCTATGTAGGTCTTCCTTATGCCCACTTTCTATTAAGGCAATGGCTATTTCATCATCCGAGCAATCTTGGAATGAGTTTTTATACTTTAAAACGGTAGCAACACTAATAGCGATAAATTTCTTAAGTGTTGGCAGATTAAGATTATATAGGTGTGATAGACATTGAATTGTATATTCATCGTAGCCATGAGCAGACATGAAATCTATAAACTTTTGATGCTCTAATCCGACATAAGCGAAAAACGCAGAATGAAAATAACGATATGCTTTATCTCTTATTATTTCTGCTTTTAGATACCCAGCGATTTCAGCATGATAAGCTTCATCGAATTTTGAGATATTAACAAATACACTTGCGGCACCTGTACCACCATGTTCAATCAAATATTTTGCGACTGATACATCAAGAATTGAACATTGCTCATAAATATAACTATAGCTTTCTTCGCCAAAACCAGGGTTAGCCACAAGTTTTTCGATCATTTCTCTCTGATCGGGTGGCTGTTGATCTAATAAGTATCTTAGATCAACAGCAAATTTGGTTTCCACAATCAGACTCCCATTGCACGTAGTGTTATTTTATACCAATTTGCATATATTGTATAGGGAAATCCTATTTACTGTAATTGTGAATATGTTTTGCTACCAGGCTTTACTTAGTCGTAATGCCATTTTATTTGATACAACTTATGATTTGAGCTCACATATTGTCCTATAAAGGCTCAACTTCAAGAATTATTCCCTCAATTTTTACAACTTTACATTCTTGACCGTCACTTATTGGCGTTGACTGATTAGTTCTTGCCTTCCAAGTAGCACCTCGAAGTTTTACACTACCTTGAGGATTCACTTCTCCGTCCCCAGTAGCTATCTCTCCAATAAAATCTTCACGACCAATAGCTGGAGTACCAAAACGTGTTCTTATAAGCGAAGGTATAGCTCCAGCCATAAAAAGTAATGCCATAATTAAAATAATTACATTTCCAGAAATTGAAGTTGCAAATGCATTTTCTCTTGTTGTAGCAAAAAATATACCAACAACTAATAGTATCGAGCCTACTATTGTATAAAAACCAACACCACCTGCTTGCACATCAATTACCATTGCGAAAATACCAATAACCAAAGCAACTATTGCCCACCAATTAGTTGGCAGATATCCCAAACCATATATTGACATTATCAGACTTAATATACCCGCTATTCCAGCTACACCTACCGACGCTGCATAAAATTCAAAAGCTAATAGACATAGGCCTAAAACTAATAATCCAATAGTAAATGTAGGATTAATTAAAGCATGCGCCAAGTTCGCTATAGGCGAAAGCTTTTCAAAAGTAGGTGCTATATATAATTTGAATTTTTCACCTTTTGCTAACTTTACGTCAAGACAAGCTAAACCTTTTCCATTTGCATTAGGATCTTTTTTTGCAGCAGAAATATCTGCTTTAGAACAACCTGTATCTAGCTTTATATTATTACCAAGTCGAGGTACTTGCATTCCATCAAGATCAGCAACAAATTCTCGAAAACTGGAGGAAATGATCTTTGCATTAGATGTTTTTGCTAATTTAGCATCTGCTGCTCCAGTAAAATCAGCAGCATCTAACAGAGGTTTTAATGCTTTAGAATAAACAACACTAGCTGGGCCAACCCAAATTGCAGTGGCTAAATTAGATTTCTTCAATTTGGCTGCAACCTTCTTTATGTCGCCACCAGCAATAGCATTTGAATCGATCTTTATTATATAAAGTGTAACTCCAGATTTTTCTGACCGCTTAATAGTATCCAAAATTAAATCTTCATTTTGGACATCAAACATTCCGCTAACTTGAACGCTTGAAACTTTAATAGGGTCGATTACATTGTTAAGTTGATTAGCGTTTGCAGGGCTCGAAATTAAAATACCGCTGAAAATACAAAAAACAATTAGAAACAAGGCTATTTTTTTTGACTTTACTCCTGCGTGTTGTAACATTGTTCTAATGTCTAATACGCAAACTCCTTCATCTCGAATATCGACGTTTTCTACCAATAGCATTTCTGACATAATCACTTCCGTACCTGTTATTTTCTTCACCGGAAAAGGTGGCGTAGGTAAAACTACTTCAGCTAATTTAGTTGCTAAGACTCTCTCAAATCTTGGTGAGCGCGTACTTTTTATATCTTTATATGATGACGAATTAACAAAATCAGCATTGGGACTAGATTCAGACTCTAAATATTCACAAAAAGATATCTTTATAAGGGATAAGAATGATTTATTTGATATTTATTTTCTTACTCCATCGACTGCATTGAAAAATTATCTTGATACTAAAAAACTTGGAAGTATCACTAAACGTTTAACCAAAGCTGGGCTTTTAGACGCAGTTGCACTTATCGTACCTGGAATGCGAGAGCTTTTGTTAATAGGAGATATTCGTTCTAAAGCAGAATCTGGCAATTGGGATAGAATCATTGTTGATGCACCTTCAACAGGACATGCGCGATCGTTATTCGATATAGGAAATAGTGCAAGCCAAGCCGCCAAAAGTGGTTTAATAAATTCACAAGCTTTACGAGCTAGAGAATTTTTGAAAGATCCGACAAAATGCCAAGTGATCGTTGTCACGCTACCTAAAAAAATGGCATTAAGTGAATGTCGAGAATTCATATTTGAACTAGAAGATAATACCAATGTTTCAATATCTGGTTTAATAATTAATCAATGCGACCTATTGTCAACGTCACATAAAGATCGTATTGATGATGAATTACGAAATGTTTTTATACCAACTTTGTCAATAGCAAAAACAAAAAGACAAACTTCACTTTCGGATTCCATCGAAAATAATATTTATAAACCACAAAGCTTTTTAGATATAGTAAAGCCTGAAATAATTATTGATCCTCTTACAAAAACATGTATTGTTCTTGGAACTGGCGGCGTAGGTAAAACTACGGTTTCAAGTGCCATTGCTATATCGCGCGCAAAACAATCAACACGAGCTAGTTCCGTTTTGGAAAATAATCAAAAAGTAGCCCTGTTAACAGTAGATCCTGCAAAACGATTAGGCACAGCACTTGGACTAGACGATACCGCTTCAAGAGTTAGCTACTTAGATACTGATGATTTTAAAATAACATCAAAGGAGTTAGCCAAACTTAGCGTCTTTCAATTAGATGCAAAACAAGAATTTTTTGATTTACTTGAAAATACCTTGACCCCAGAAAATTTTGAAAAATGCAAAGTTAATTCATTTGTTCATGCAATTGCAACGATGGGGATTATTAACGAATTTATGGCTATTGAAGCTATGTACCATTTGGTTGTTGAAAATGAATTCGATTTAGTAGTCATTGACACTCCTCCATCACATACCATCTTTGATTTACTTGATGCTCCTTTAATCCTTCAAAAGGTTTTTCGTTCTCATATTTTTATTGCTCTTTCTGGAAATAATGCCGTCACAAATTTTTCTACTAATGTAGCAATGCGAACTATCTTGCGTCCTTTAAAAACTTTGGTTGGATTAGAGCTTATCGAAGATACGATTTTCTTTTTACGACTTGTTCGTGCAGTTGAAAAAGTATTTTCTAGTCATTGTGATGTTATTAGTAAATTATTAAAACTTCAATCGACTGCTTACGTAGGTGTATGTAATCCAACTTCTGTCTCTAGAGAACAGCTTTTAGTTGTAGATGAACAAATGTCCTCAAGATCTAGTCGCATTAATAATATTGTTGTTAATGGTTTTTCAAATGATTCAGATATAGAAGAGAGTGAAATTAATGATTTTGCAAAACGGGTAAATGATTTAGGTTCAAAAATAACAGTCATAAGTGAATGTGACTTAGATGATCCTTTAAAGGTCGTAACTACTATTGCTGAGCAAGTAAAATGGTCGATATGAAAATTTTAGTAGCAGCTAGTGCACAGCATATATGTGATCAAATCCAAGGTGGGCTTTCGAGTTCACAAGTTGAGGTTAAATGTGTTCATGATGGGAAGCAGGTTCGTGACGAACTGGTGAAATATCAACCCGATGTTTTGATTTGTGATATGCAAAGCGGAAATATGGGAGGTGTTGCTGTTTGTATTGATGCACGCATGGAAGCAGAAGAAGATCGAGGTCCCGACGTTGCTATTATCTTATTACTAGATCGAGAAGCAGATCGTTTGCTAGGTGAACGTGCTGACGCTGATGTATTGATAATAAAACCATTAGATATTTTTACACTAGAGAAAATTGTTTTTGAAATTGTTGAAGAACGTCAGGCTTTTAGTTCTGCAGTATTAAATGGTGAAGATTCAAGTCTTAATAACAGTTAGATATTTATGCTGCATTAATCTTATATGTATAAAATGCGCTAGTCATTCCCATTAATACCAACAGAGGAATAAGTGCAATTTTCAGATACTTATTTGAAATAGTTTCTGGAATTGATATGAATATTGGTGCCGCCAAAACAAAAAATCTTGGTGATGATGCAGCAGTATTATTTGAAAGTGCCAATAAAATAACAAATAAACTTGGAATAAATGTTGCTACTACTATTGAATTATATTTCATTTTATGAACATAAACAGTCCCGCATAGTATTAACAAAATACCTAGTAACGCATAGATTATTATTAGAGAATTATTATAAGGGAATTGAGAAGAAAATATTTGTGTCATGTTTTTATATGTACGATAGAATGGCTGCTTTGACTCATTCCAACCTTCGCGCTCTATCCTCAACCATGAGTTTGATATTTTAGTTTTTCGGTCTAGATACAATAGGAAAGCTAAAATTCCTGAAGCCGAGATAAACAACGTAGTAAGAGATTTTAAAAATACAAAAAGATATTTTTTGGTGCGCAGTAAATTAAGTTTATAAAAATCTTTATCAATCTCTGTCCAAATAATATAGATAGGTACCATTGATATAAATGGCGCAGCATTTGGTCTTGTAAAGGTTGCAAGCCCAACAAATATAGAGCTTAATAATATTCTTTTATTGCTTAAAAAGTAGAAAGCACAAACAATAAGAAATGTTGTAAGTGCTTCTGCATAAAACCAAAAGAATATGTATGAACCTGGAAAGAATGCAAATAGCATTAATGTAAGTTTTGCTTTTGATCTATCACATAAATTTAAAAGAGTTTTATACAATATATAAAAGCTTGCTAAGGTTATAATTGCGTTGAACAATAATCCTGCTGCCATGTGATTGCCCGGTAAGAGTGTGTCAAATATTCTTATAACATTTGGAAACCCAGGAAAAAATGCGTCACGATTCGCAAATATTTTTCCATCCTTGATTGGAAGTTTCGAAATATAACCATTTTTTATTATGTCAACATAGAATAAAGAGTCCCACCGAGTGAACATATTCGTAAACGATTTGTTTTGTAATCGTGAAGCAACGAAAAGTCCAGTTAATGAAGTAAATATTGATATTAGCCATATTCGAATTGCAAATATTAAAGGGTATTCTTTTTTGAAGACTATTTCATACAATTTCTTCATATGGATCTTATATTATTGTACCATTTGACATTACACCCAGAGTTCAGCAATCTGTACAGCATTAAGTGCAGCACCTTTTCGCAAATTATCTCCAGTCACCCAAATATCTAAAGTATTAGCCTGAGTTAAATCATCTCTAATTCTTCCGACATGTACAGCATCGCCACCTGCTGTTTCAAGTGGAGTAGGGAATGCACTTTCATGACCCAAATTGTTATCTAAGATGACACCTGGGGCTTTACTTAAAATATCTGCCGCCATAGAAGCATCAACAGAATCATGAAACGAAACGTTTACGCTCAGAGCATGTCCAACAAAAACTGGAACACGGACACAAGTAGCACTCACACGAATAGTATCGTCATGTAGGATTTTATGAGTTTCATAAACAAGTTTTTCTTCCTCGGACGTATAGCCTGATTCTTGAACAGAACCAGCCAAAGGTATGACATTACCAGCAATGGCTTTTGACCAGACCTCGCCACCCAACAACATTTGCGGGCTTTCGCTAGCACGAATCAATGATTGTATATCACTGTCAAAACCACGAGTTTTCCATTGGCTTTCAAGTTCATCAATACCACTTTGACCAGCACCAGATACACTCTGGTATGTTGAGACGACCATACGATCTATCTTGAACTTTTCATGTAACGGGGCAAGTGCCACCATCAGAATCATCGTCGTACAATTAGGGCAAGCTACAATGCCTTTATCAGCAAGTTCTATATCGCCAGGATTGACTTCACTGACAACTAATGGAACGTCAATATTCATTCTAAAAGCAGCAGAGTTATCAACAACTTTTGCACCAGCTTCAGCCGCCATTGGCGCAAGGGTCAGTGCGTATGGATCATCGACGTCAACTATTACAAAATCACAATCAGTAAAATCGTCAATGGTACGCGCAACTCTACAAGTAATATCACCAAATGGAGTGGTTAAGACTTTTCCCTCACTTCGTGGAGAAGCAAAAATCACTAATTCTGAAACAGGAAACTTTCTTTGCTCGAGTATAGAAATCATTTCCGTACCGACGAGTCCGGTGCCTCCAAGTATTGCAACTTTCATAATCTACCTTCCATTATCCCTTTTGTCTATATTTTGCAGGGACGGACCCTGTTAAGCATCCAATTCATAAGCAGTATGTAGCGCATTTACAGCTTGCACCATATCGTCTCTAGAAATAACACATGAAATCCGAATCGTTGATGTCGAAATCATTTGAATATTAATATTTTCACTTGCTAATGTCTCAAACATTTTTGCTGCAACTCCAGGGTTAGACTTCATACCAGCACCGACAACACTAACTCGACCGACATTATCGTTACATTTATAGTCTAAAGTCCCAATCTCAAAAGAAATATCCTCCAAAGTAGAAATAGCACGCATCTTTTCATCCTCTGGAATGGTAAATGAAATATCAGTCACGCCAGACGAAGAAACATTTTGTACAATCATATCAATATTTAAATTATCTTTACTCAAAGCACGAAATATGTTTGCCGCAACACCAGGTTTATCGGGAACCCCCTCTAATGTAAATTTCACTTCACTAATATCGTGCGTTACTGCACTAACAATTGCATCTTCCATATCTGTCTCCTGATCATATATCCACGTTCCATTTTCTGGTGAAAAACTAGAACGTACGTGAATTGGTACATCGAAATTTCTTGCAAACTCTACTGAACGTAATACTAGAACACGTCCACCTGTTGCAGAAATTTCTAACATCTCGTCAAATGAAAGCTGATCTATCTTTTTAGCTTTTGGAACGATCCGTGGATCAGCACTATATACGCCGCTTACATCTGTATATATCTCACAAGCAGTAGCTTTAAGAGCTGCAGCCAAAGCAACAGCAGTAGTGTCTGAACCACCTCGACCCAAAGTTGTAATAGATTCTTCACTTAAAGACATGCCTTGAAAACCAGCAACTACACAGACTTTATTTTCCTTTAATGCATCTACAATTCTTTTTGCCCGTATCTCAACAATCTTTGCTTTACCATGAACAGTATCTGTCAGAACACCAGCTTGAGATCCAGTAAATGAGATAGCATCAACTTTTAATTCATGTAAAGCCATGGACAATAATGCCATAGATATTCTTTCACCAGCAGTTAACAACATATCCATCTCACGACCGCGTGTTTTCTTTGTTAACTGTTTAGCTAAAAGCAATAAGTCATCTGTAGTGTCACCCATTGCACTTACGACTACAACAACACTGTGTCCACGCTGAACATTCTCGGAAATACGCTCAGCTACAGCCTTAATTCTTTCAGGAGTCCCTAGAGAAGTGCCACCAAATTTTTGTACAATAAGTCGTTCTTGAATATCTATAGGTAGCGTTAGGTTTGGGTCAAGGTTAATTTCAGTTTTTTTATACATAGAACATAATTATGCTACTAAAAATCTGTTAACTTTCGCGAAGTTATAATCAATACTCTCAAAATTTATTTGACTATAATATAGAAATGATCAAGAAAATATTATCCTTATTAATAATCACTAGTTTTATTTTTACATTTAGTGCATGCGACAGCACTAATACATCCTCGGCTGTTAAACCTACAACAACATTAAAAACTACAACGACTAAAGGCCAAACTACTAATAATACTAAGACTCAACAAGCCATCGATGGTAAAACATCATGCGGAGAAGACTATTTAGATATTAATAAAAACTGGAAAGTAACCTTCTCTACGAATTTAGGGGACTTTGTGGTTACACTCGATCCAAAAAATTCACCAATAGGTTCAGCGCATCTAGCCAGCTTGGTAAATTCTGGTTTTTATAATAATTTAACATTCCATAGAATAGTTAAAGGGTTTGTAATTCAAGGTGGAGATCCCCAAGGTAATGGATCTGGCTCATCAGATTGCTCAGTAATTTCAGAAGCACCAACAAAAGCTTATGTTAAAGGCGATTTCGCTTGGGCTAAAACAGGAGATGCACCTAATGGCTCTGCAGGGTCACAGTTCTTTATTGTTACTGACGATAGCGCTGCACAATCATTAACTAACCAGTACGGTACTGCTGGCAGTGTAACAAGCGGAATGGATATTGTAACTAAAATTGAAAATGTGAAATTAGGACAAGCTGAAACTCCAGCTGAGAAAGTTACAATAACTAAAGCTACTTTATCGGAAAGTTAAGAATTTTGATTTGTTTAGCTAGTATTCGGTTTCAAAAATGACTAACATAATTCGCCATGGGTAAATCGACAAAACGAGAACGACAAAAAGCTAACAAGATGATGAAAGATCTTGAGCGAGCAAGAATCGAAAATAGAGCTAAAAGAATTAAGGCATTTTCTATTCTTGGTGTAATACTTATATTGCCAATAGTAATAATAATTTCTATGGTTGTAAATAGCGCAACAACTCCTTCAAGTTATACAGCAAAAATTGTAGTTTCTATAGATGATAAAGAAATTGGAACAATTGATGTAAAACTCGATGAACCCAACGCTCCTAAGAGTGTCAAACGATTTATTCAGTTCTCGAGTAATGGAATTTATAATGGTGTTGAGTTTACTCAAGTAGTGAAAGACGGAAATATTAGCGCCGGTTCATTGAACGCAGATGGATCTGGTTCATATGGCAACACAGAACAAGTTGAAGGACCTCCACGAGATTTTGAATCAGGAGATTTAATATGGTCCCCAGATCCTTCACAAACACCTTTACAAGCAGGATCATCATTTACTTTCCTTACTGGAACAAAAAAATCTGAAATTTTTGGTAAAAATGGAATTAACCAAAAGACACAAGCAAACGAAGAACAAAAAGCTAGCTATAGGTTTGGATATATTGGATACATAACAAAAGGTATTGATATCGCTAGGAAAATTGAAGCTTTAGCGCCACCTCAAGAAATTGATCCAGCTACTGGTAAACCAAAAGTTGATGAAAAAGGTAATATTATTCCACCAGAGCCTAAGCCTTTAAAAGTTGCGAAAATAATTAGAATCACGGTTTACAAAGACGGAAAAGCAATTAAAGTTGGAGATTACGCAAATATCACAACAACTTCAACATCAACAACTGTTCCTAATGTGGTGACAACACCCACTCAATAACTAGACATATGGGTCATATTACCATGATAAGTTGGCATATTTTGTAATTATATATAAAGTCATATGGCGAATATGCCGAAGGATTTATATGCAGAAGAAAATAAGTCTAATATCAAATATTGTTCTATTTATTTTTTGCACTGGAACTTTTATAAGCAGTCTCGTATTTAACAAAAGTATCACTTCTATATTGGCATCAATTTGCATGACAGTATTAGTCATTAAATTACTCTCGCAATATTATTTCACAAGAACTTACTTTCAGCAAGTGACAACTCGCCCAAATTCCAGAAAACAAGATTTCGATTTAAATGAACCAGGGAATTCAAAAATTGCGATTGTATCAAATGACGAACTAGGTGCTAGTTCACATAGAGATACTGAATCGGGACTATTCGATGCAGAATTTTTTCCAGTATTTATAGAACAAAGAATCTCTGCTGCCAGAAGAACACTTCGGCCTGTATCTTTAGTTACTTTTGAAATTGATGGCTTAGATGAAGATCAAATCAGTTCTAAAGAAGAACGAACTTTTTTAATATCATCTTTAGGTGAAGTGGTTATACGAACTTTACGTGAAAGCGATTGTGCATTTAGAATTTCTGCAAATACCTTTGCTGCAGTGATGGATGATACTTCAGAAGCTGGAGCAGTATGGGCTGCAGAACGTGTACGTGGAGTATTGCACACTGGAGTTCTATCTGGAAAAGTAACAGTATGTGCTGGTGTTGCGTGTTATCCTAGCCATGCATTAGATTCAGCAGAACTTATATACACTTCAAAAGAAGCACTTAGTAATGCGAAATCTCGAGGCGACGACCAAGTAGAAATTGCATCTGTACCTTAACTCTAAAACATTGACGCTATTTCATTTGCATATTTTTCATTTACGATTTTACGCTTTAGTTTCATTGTTGGAGTCAATACATCAGAGTCAGGCAACCACTCATGATCTAAAATAAAAAATTTTCGAATTGATTCAGCCGATGAGACATGAGAGTTTGCTGTTTCAACTGCTTTTTCAACTTCAGCTTTTATACCAGCATGTTTTGATAATTCAGCAAATGTTGCATCTTTTCCACTAAGTCCATTCATACCGGCAAAAAAATCTAGAGCTTCGGGATCTAAAATAATTAAGGCACCCAAATATTTTTGCCCGTCTCCAACAACAAAAGCATTAAATATATATGGTGATGTTTTAAGGTGTGCTTCTAGGTTTGCTGGCGAGACGTTTTTTCCACCTGCAGTAATTATTAGTTCTTTTTTGCGATCAACTATTTTTAATTGACCGTCATCGAAAATACCTATATCGCCTGTATGAAACCAGCCATCACCATCTATAGCTTCGCTCGTTTTTTCTTCATCTTTTAGGTATTCACTAAAAATATTTGCGCCGCGTACTAACACTTCGCCATCATCTGCCAATGCGACTTCCTCTCCAGGTATTGGCTCGCCTACAAAGCCATTACGCTGGGCATTTGGTGACCAGGTTAATGGACCGCATGTCTCGCTTAGGCCGTATATTTCAGAGACAGGTATGCCCAAGCCTCTAAAGAATGTAAGTATTTCAACTGGCAATGGCGCTGCACCACTCACTGCCACTTTACAATTGTCTAATCCTAATAATGCTCGCCATGGGGCCAATAGCTTCGCATCCACTTGCGCAAATTCATCTAGTGTTTCTTTTGGAATATCAATTCCATTAGCTCGCATGTCAGCAATCTCTGATCCTTTGACGAGTGCTTTACCAAATTCTTCCCTCATATCTTTTGCTATGAAGGCATTGATAGTTGCATACGCTTTTTCCCATATTCTTGGTACAGCAAATAGTGCATCTGGTCTAGTTGGCCCTAAATACTGAGATACTAATGTTGCATCAGGACAACATGTTAAAGTCCAACCGAATCTCATACCTATATAGTGACTAACCATTCGTTCGGCTATATGCGCCATTGGTAAATATGAAACTACTTTATATGCATCCAAATCTAAGCCGGCAACAGTATATAGCGATTCAACAGTTGATGATATATTTCTTTGGGTTAGAGCAACACCTTTTGGTGTTCCAGTTGTTCCAGATGTATATATGATTGTTGCTAAATCATCTTGTGTTGTTGAATTTAAAGCAATTTTTTCATCGACAGGCAAAGCATTTTCCAAAAGAACTTTTAAATAGTGTATTTGGATATTAGCTGCAACAATTTTTGTTTTAATACCGCTCGAAAGTGTTTCTGGATCCTCAAGCATTATTAAATGTTTAATTCTTGGAATATCTTTTGCGATTACTGCTATTCGTTCAGCAAATGCTGGGTTTTCGACAATTATTACACTCGCTTCGCTATGTTCAATTAAATATAGTATTTGCTCTGGCGATGAGGAGTGGTAAATTGAAACTGGGGTTGCACCGTGACACATTGATCCAACGTCACAAATATGAAATGCAGGAACATTTCTTAGCAACATCATTATTCGTTCATCATCTTTAACTTCTAAATCGGTTAATGCGCTAGAAAATTTTAATGCAAGATTTTTATATTCTCCCCATGTGTATTCCCTCCAAGTATTTTGGCTATCATCTGTGACTAATTCGTAGTTACCAAATTTATCTGTATTTTGATCATCTTCATCAGTTTTAGATCGAAGCGCTATTCTTCCGGGTGTATTATTTGCGGTTGCGAAAAAATAGTCGAGTGTAGTTTTACCTTCTAATTTAGCAATTAATTCCTCTGGCGAAATTTGTGGTGTTATCGAATTTGGTGACGGTTCATATATTTGCATAAATTCATTTTCTCATTATTTACATGTTACTAAGAGGATCCTCTAGATATTTTCAACCAGCAAGTTTTGGCATATCTTTTCCTTGTTGGAGATCACCAAGCCTTTGTGAATCCACTCTTTGTGCTTCACCAGCACCAAGTTGATCAACTATTGGATCTATATGTGCATCCACATCAACAACTTTGCTGATTAGATCGTCAATGGGCATGTCCTTATATGCCCAGCCTATCCTTGTTTCTGTGATTCCGTATTGTCCAGTTATATATTTAGTGCTTTTCTTCATATTGTACAGATTTAGTGCCCTTAGGCAAGGTAATCCACAAAGTTATCCACAATTTTTTACACAGTAATATATTATGGATTTAAGAAATTATATTTTATTGATATGTGTCTAATACGTAGTAATATAAACTATTTACGACCATTTACCCTATGAGCCAAGAGCCATGTTGAATCAGAACGAATAGGCTTGATCAAAGTTGGATCCCCATTAAAACGGTCTTTTGATCTAACATATGAAGACATCAACCTATAGTTCTCCACAGTATTATCCACAACTAAGTTGGTATCTTGTGGATTATTATCAAGAATACCTAAAAACCAAGAAGAAATGCTTGATGATAGGGCAGCAATTTCATATTTAGAAGGATTTCCAGTCATTGAAACAATTCGGAGATCTCCGTTCTTAGCATCGGTCATAATGGTAATATCTCATGTTTTCTAAAAACATTTACTGCTTTCTTGCCTTTTAACATAGCAAATGACGAACTAACTTTAGAACGTACCTCATTTGGAGCAATAACATCATCAATTAAACCGCGCTCTGCTGCCAAAAATGGGTTTGCAAATTTTTCATCATAATCTTTAACCAACTCACGATTTTTTGCTATAAACTCAGGTGAACCTTTTTCAAACATCTCTAAATCGCGCCGAGAAATAATATCAACCGCAGATTGAGCATGCATAACAGCAATCTCTGCCACAGGCAATGCAAAACTAACATCCGCACCTAAAGATTTAGAACCCATAACAACAAAAGCACCACCATATGCACGGCGGGTAACTACCTGAACCATAGGAACACTAGCTTCAGCAAATGCATATAGTAATTTTGCGCCATGACGAATAATTCCACTTCTTTCCTGATCAACACCAGGAATAAAGCCAGAAACATCCACCAAGGTTAAAATAGGTATATTAAAAGCATCACAAGTACGAACGAACCTTGCAGCCTTTTCACAAGCATCAACATCCAAAGCACCTGAGTAAACGCTTGGCTGATTTGCAACAATACCTATTGGCTCAGAATTAATCCTTGAAAATCCGCAGACAATATTTGGTGCAAAAGCACCAGAGATTTCAAAAAATTCATCAGTATCACAAACAGTATCAATTATTTCACGTACATCATAAATACCTAAATCATCAAGTTGCATCAATTCAAAAATATCATCATTACGTTGTTTAGAGCGTTTTTTTCCCTTGTTTTCTTGACTCTTAGCTTGTTCTGTAATAAATCCACCAGAGGAACCATTATTAGAAGGAAGAAACTCTAATAGCTCTCGAAGTTTTAAAAACAATTCTTTCTCGTCCTTACAAACAACATGGGCAACTCCAGATTTAGAAGAATGTGTTTTAGCACCACCCAACTCTTCTTGAGTAACTTCTTCACCAGTTACAGCTTTAACAACATCTGGTCCCGTTATAAACATATGCGATGTACCTTCGACCATAATCACAAAATCTGTAAGCGCAGGTGAATATACGGCACCTCCGGCACAGGGACCTGCTATCACTGAAATTTGTGGGACAACACCAGAATATTTAACATTACGCAAAAAGATATCGCCATAACCTGCCAGAGCAGCTACACCTTCTTGAATACGTGCACCGCCACCATCATTAATACCAATTATTGGTGCACCAACACTGGCTGCTAAATCCATAACTTTTACAATTTTTTCTGCTACACGCGCTCCTAGTGAACCACCCAATACTGTAAAGTCTTGAGAATAAATAAAAATCTTTTTACCTTGAACATAACCCCATCCAGTAATAACACCATCAGTTAGAGGTCTAGTATTTTCAATACCAAAGCCAGTAGCACGATGTCGCGCCAATTGATCTAATTCCACAAAGGAGCCGCTATCAACGAGTGCTTCAATTCGCTCGCGAGCAGTAAGTTTTCCACGTGAATGTTGTCGCTCAACTGCCTCTTTTGAACCAGCATTATTTGCCTGGTTTCGTAATTCAACAAGTTTTATTAAAAGGTCATCTTTTTTCATTACTTAATATTGTAGACTGCAAATATGATTTTCTCATCTTTAACTGCAACATTTAGTTCACTCTTGTTAGTGGCACTACCATTCTTAGCTGATACAGATTTTAGCTATGAATCGAGTTCTTCAGACACCGGGGCTGGAATAGCTATTGGCCTATTTTGCATCATGTTAATATGTGGCTTAGTAGTAGCTGTATTCTTAATCCTCATACCATTGATGAAAATTTTCACTAAAGCAGGACAACCAGGCTGGATGGCCTTTGTACCGATTTTAAACAGTATTGTTATCGCACATATAGTTGGAAGAGATTGGTGGTGGGGTGTTTTACCAATACTAAACATTATCACCACATTTGAATTAGCAAAAGCATTTGGGAAAAGCGAAGGATACGGCATTGGGCTAGTTCTACTTCCATATGTGTTTGTACCAATGCTTGGCTTCAGTGATGCGCAATACCAGCTACCTCCTCGATCACCATTGTTCTAATTTTTTGATAAATTGTTAATTCGTAGACTAAAAATTAAGTTTTTAGTATCACTATTATTATCTTTGATTTTATTAATAACTATATTTTCAACACCGGTTTTCGCTTCTAATGATTCAGATCAAGCAAGACAGAGCGCTAAAGAGATTCTTAAGCAAAAGAAATTTTCAAATCAAAAAAATGATGCACCGCTTTCTAAAGACTTTAAAAGACTTAGTGATTGGCTTGGAGAAAATAAAGGTTCACAAAAAAGAATATCTACAGAAAAAAGAATACAACAGACCCAACAACAATCAAAACCATCTAATTTATCTTTACCAAATTTAAGTGGTGTTGGAACAATATTATTAATAATCATAATTGCGCTTGTAGTAGGAGCCATTGGTTTTTTTGTAGTAAAAATCATATCGCGCAAGAAGATAAAAAAGAAAGAGAAAGTTAAGGAAGATGAACTTAATGAAGATATCGAATGGGATGATGAAGAAAATATATTAAAAACAATCGATGATGCTGATGTATTAGATAATCTTGCTGACAAAGCATTAGCTGAAGGTAAATATGATATTGCACTTCGATATCGATTTAGAGCTGGATTACTTAGACTAGACAAGATAGATGCAATATCATTTCACCCAAGCATTACAAATAATAACTACCAACTAATTTTAAATAACGTCACTTTTAACTCTTTAGTTAAATCATTTAACGATGTGACCTATGGAAAAGTATCATGTGATTTAATTATTAATGATACAGCAAGAAAATCCTGGATCATTTTGTTACAAGAAAAATCTAACATTGAAATTGCTTCAAGCGATAAGACTAGCGGTAATTAAATTGAGACGTATATTTCCGCTTAGACCGATCCAAATACTTGATACTGCGTTTATACTGAGTAAAAAATCTTTTATAAAATTATTTCTACTTTCCTTTGCTTTCATACTTCCATTCCAAATCATTGCTTGGAGTATTGAAGTAACGGCCGCCAATGCATCGAATGATATCTCTGGAAGAACATCACTTCTAGCAGCAATATTTCAATGTTTTATTGTTGGCGCTGCACTCGTTTTTACTTCGAATGTATTTGCTTCAAAGGTTTCTAAAATATATTGTAAAGAATATATTGGAAAAGAATATCCAGCAGTATTCAAGATCGACAGATTAAAAATATTTTTGATCCAATTTTCTTACCAAATCATAATATTAGTGGCTTGTATATTAACTAGGTTCTTCCTCGGAAAATTATTCGCTAATTCAACAGCTAATAAATTGTCAGCATTTTTACTTATACTTTTTGTTGGTATTTGGTCATGGTTAACATTGAGAAAAAGCTTTGCTATTCAGATTTCTGTAAATGAACAAATAGTTGGTAAAGATCTTAAAGCGCGAACAAAAATTCTTAATAAATATAGTTCAGGAACATTATTAGGAACATTTAGCTATTGTTGGCTACTAGTAATCATTTTAGCAATTCCAATGTTGGGAAGCTTAAATTATTTAATTTCAAAAGATTTTATCCGCGGTCAAATAGGCCAACTCGCGATGCTTAATATTATTTTTTCATTTATTGTTTCATTTATTTGTGTAATTTATTCTTTTATTCTCGTTATAAACTATTTCAATGCAAGAGTAGAACATGAAGGCTTTGATATAGCACTTAGCATTAATGAGATAGAACAAGAAGGGAGTACTCGTGGAAAATTACTCAACATTAACAAGGGATAAATCCTTCCAAAAAAGAACATTTAAATATATTCTCTTTTCAACTTTATTATTAGTAACAATATATGGTGCAATATTTATTGCAGAGAATTACTTTGCATCAAATGCCCCAAGTGGGGACAATGGTTCAAGTTTTGCAACAATAGCAAACGGAACAAATGCTTGGAGCCAACTTCTAGAAAAATCTGGATATGAAGTAGTTAGAGATAAGGGTTCAGTGACATTTCCGGTTTTAGATAACATTGATACATATTCAAGCAATAGCGACTTGTTAGATTTAAAACGTGAAACATCAATAGTAGTCATATTGGGTGGATCGCTTCCAGATACGGAACTTAAACAAGTAGAAAAGTTTGTTAGTAGCGGAGGACGCCTTATAACAGATAATCCTGATATTTTGTATTCAATTTTTAATGATAAAATAGAAATAAGTCTAGATGGATCTAAATCACAAGAGATCAGTGATTCGAAAATTAATGGAACAGAAGATATTAATAAACTTGAGGGATCAGGAGTAGGAGAGATTGCTTTTTCCAACAGTTTAAATGCACAGGCGCTAATTCAATCTTCAAATACACCACAGAGATCAGATAGATTTGGTAATTATTCAATTTCGGCAATGATTCAATTAGGTAAGGGCGATGTCATAGCTTTAATTGATACTGGTGTTGTATCAAATGAGGGAATTGTTCGAGCCGACAATGCGCTATTATCAATAAAAATAGCAGGCCAAACAGGAAATAAAGTTACCTTTGCAGAAGGTATACATGGTTTTTCAAGCGCTAAAGGATTTAATGCCATGCCACAATCTTGGAAGATATCAATCCTGGGATTGATTGCTGCTTTCATAATTTTTGGAAGCTCGAGAGCAAGACGTTTTGGTGTGGGTGAAGAACCACCAAGAAGTTTAGGACCCCGAAGAATTCAATTTGCACACGCGCTCGCACTAGCAATGAAAAAATCAAAATAGTTAGAGTTAATTACTAGAAAAGGAAAAATATGAAACAGCTAAGAGACAGAATCATAAATGAAGTAAATAAAGTAGTGGTCGGACAAAATAGTGTTATTGACTCATGTATTATTGCATTAAGTGTTGGCGGCCATGTTTTACTTGAAGGTGCACCTGGGACTGCAAAGACCCTAGTTGCTCAAGCATTTGCTAAGACGCTCGGATTGGATTTTAAAAGAAGTCAATTTACACCCGATATGCTTCCAAGTGATGTAACAGGAACTACCACATTAAAACCAGGGGCAAGCGGCAATTACGATCTTGCGTTTAGACCTGGGCCTATATTTACAAATATATTTTTGGCAGATGAGATAAATCGTACTCCACCTAAAACTCAAGCAGCTTTATTAGAAGCCATGCAAGAGCAACAAGTTAGTGCTGATGGAGTTACACATCGTCTACCTGAACCATTTCTTGTAATTGCTACTCAAAACCCTATTGAATATGAAGGTACTTACCCACTTCCAGAAGCTCAGATTGATCGTTTTGCATTAAAAATAAACGTTGGGTATCCAACCCCTGATCTAGAAAAAGAAATGTTAAGAATTAAACATACGGGAATTTCTCCATCGACTTTAAACGATATTGTACCTGTTGGAAACAGTGAAGAGATATTGGGTATAAAACAAAAAGTTGATTCAATAGTTGTAAGTGAAGAAGTTATTTCTTATGTTAGTAATATTGTACGAACAACTCGCGATATGCCCGCGTTACAACTCGGAGCTTCACCAAGAGCCGCCGTTACTCTTCTTGCATGTGCAAAAGCTATTGCTTGTCTATTTGAAAGAGAATACGTAACACCTGATGATGTAACTTTCATTGCACCATCAGTTTTGCGACATAGATTAATACTTTCACCAGAAGCAGAATTAGAAAGAGTTTCTACCGATAACATTATTTCTCAAGTACTCTCAAGTGTTGTAGTTCCTAGGTAACGTTTTGTATTCTGTACAGTTTCTATTAACAGTATTGGGTTTGGGAGTATTGGCTTTAATATGCTCTATTATGCCAGTCTCACCAACTCCTATGAGCTCTATACTTATTTTGATTGGTGCAGTTGCAGGTCTATTTCTGCCGGCAATTTTTACTATCATTTTTGCTGGAGGGATACTAGGTATATTCATACTTGATGCAATACTTGGACATGTACAAGTAAAAGTAATAAGAGTTTTTCCTAAGCAAATCTATAGAGGCATACCAGCAGAATACGCATTATCAACAAAAGAAAATGATTCAAAAAAATCATTTAATGTTTCATCGCTAGTTAAAGTGATTGCTCGACAGCCAATGTGTAGCGAAATTAAACTAACAAAAAAACAAGGTAAGACATTCTTTAAAGGTTCGCTAGTCGGTCTAAGAAGAGGTCGGTATCAAGTACCACCCTATGCTTTGCGTATATACGGACCTTTAGGTTTAAGCGTTTGGCATCGTCCAAGTAACGTTCAATCAACTATTGACGTACTTCCAGATTTACCAGCAGCACAACGTATAGCAACATCAATTGCACAAGGTAGATTCGGTGCTGCAGGAATAAAAAGACGTGGACCACTTGGTTTAGGTACGAATTTTGAATCCATAAGAGAATATTTTCCTGATGATGACATGAGACATGTTAACTGGGCAGCTACAAATCGAGTTGGCTATCCAATGACGAACCAATTCCGTGTCGAGCAAGATCGTGATGTTATATGTCTACTTGATACGGGCAGATTGATGATGGCGCCACTGACACAAAAAATTGAAACGCATACATTTTCTCTAGAGGATGAGAACGAAGAAGCAGATATAAATTATAAAACCCAAGAAGAAGAATTAAATGTTGAACTTGGTGCTACTAGGTTAGATGTAGCAATAGATGCACTATGTGCGATCTCTACTGTGAGCGAAGTGTTAGGAGATAGAATCGGAGTAATAAGTTTCGATTCACAAATTCGAAAGCATTTAAAACCAAGACGTTCTGGAAGCGATTCAGTCATAAGTACAATTTATGATGCAGAGCCAATACCGGTTGATTCTGACTTTGAATCAGCATTTTCAAGAATAGGAAAGGCTAAAAGGTCTTTTGTAATAATATTCACAGACTTCTTAGACCCAAATTCTGCGGGACCATTAATACGTTCATTGCCATCCATTATAAAAAAGCATAAAGTTGTAGTTGCATCAATAATTGATAATGATGTTGAAACGCTATTGCAAAAAACTACTAACAGTAGTGATATTGCTGCTCACTATCTATCATTTAATGCGCAGAAGATGAGAGAGGCAGCCCTAGAAGTAGTAACACTTGTTGAAAAGGCTGGCGCGCAAGTTGTATATGTAAATCAAGATGATCTTTCAATTGAATGCGTAAAAAGGTATTTAGAAGCTAAACAAAGGGAACGAATCTAAATTATATATCTGCATTAGTAAGTTCTAGAACGCTACCTCGCGCAATTGCTTTTTTCTCTAAATAACCCGCAAAGAAAATCCAGCCCCACCATAATGACGCAATAGATACACCTAGCATTAAACCCACAGGAGTAGGAAGGCCACTAGTAGAGATACTGCCTTCTAAGATCCCACTAAAAAATAAAGAAATTGCTACAACTAATGCAGTTGCTAATGCTTGTTTCGACTCTTGGGCTATAGCATGTGCTCTTGTTCGAAATCCCGGGTCGATTATTGCCATCCCAATTCTCAAACCAGCTGCTCCAGAAACAATAATACATGAAATTTCTAGAAAACCATGAGGTACAACAAATTGCCAAAGTACAGCTGCATTGCCAGCCTGAATTGTAAGACCAAACATGGCTCCCAAAACTACTCCCTGCTGTACTAATAATATAACAGTTAGAACGCCAGCTGTTACACCAGCAACAAATACCATAATAGCAATGCGTATATTATTCGCTAAAATTTCTGAAGACGCTCCTGCTTTTTCACCTGGTGTTAATCCAAAATCTGCACTCGGTCTTTGCACGACACTCTCAACTCCCGCAGGTGCCAGTCCAGCAGCATTTTCTGGATTTTGAATCGCATATAATGAACTCGCAATCCACGGAATCATCATTAACATAAAACTAACCAAAACCAATTTAGGTCTAAGCGAAATTGAAGCCCACATCCCTATGGTAAAGAAATGAATTACTTTTTTTATATCCACTGCTTTTTTTGAATACAAAATACTGGAACATCTAGCAACCATAACTTCCAAATTATTTTGTACAGCATCACCAGCAAACTCTCGGCGGGCATAGGCAAGATCGGCACATGCAGATCTGTATAAAGTACCAAACTTTAAAATTGAATCTTTATCTAATTTTGAAAGTTTCCCTTTTGAAATTCTCATCAAATTTGATAATTCGCGCCAATCTTCATCTTTTGTTCGTAGGAATACATCAATGTTCATAGTTAATGAAATAAACTAGTCGCATGTTAGGTCAAGTACGTGTCAATACGCCCGAGGGCATAACATTTAGTCATGATGTAGCCGGAGTAGGATCAAGGAGTCTTGCGGCTATGGTTGATTTGCTAATTATTTTTGCGATAATAATGATCGTTCAAATTGCTTCATTCTTGATATTTCTTATGATATTATCCACTGGAATAGTATCTAATAGAGATGGTGGCGGAATATTAACAGCGATAATAATATTAATTCAATTTTTTACTATCTGGTTGTACCGTGCAATATTCGAACTGAAATATGGAGCGAGCATAGGATATAGGACGGCTAACCTAAAGGTAGTAACACTAAGAGGTTCAAAACCACTTTTTTGGCAATGCTTAGTAAGATCATTTTTCTGGCCTCTTGAATGTATTATCTTCCCGGCAATCGCTTTTTTATCAATAATTTTGACTAATAATCAACAAAGACTGGGCGATCTTTTTGCAGGTACAATAGTTGTTCATGCCGATAGAAAATCTATATTGGGAACATTACAAGTTCAAGATGCTGCACTCGATATGAATGCTCCATTTCGAAAATGGGAAATATCTCAAGTGAGCGACGACGAAATATATTTGATTAGAAGGTATTTAGATAGACGCGTAACTCTTGCTCATAATATTCGTTTAGATCTGGCTAATAAATTATATTCACTTGTAATCACAAAGACTTCCGGCATACCTACGGATTGGTATGCTGAAGCTGTGCTAGAAGGCATCGCTGCTTCTCGTGCTGTTGCTAATGCTAGAGGTTAGAAAATTGCTTACTATCACACGTTTTATATAGAATTTGTTATAGATTCTATATCTAAGCAAAAAAGTTTGCGTAATCTATAAGAAATAGGAGTTATTATGACTACCCCACCACCACCACCAATGCCACAAGATGGTTCTTCTGTTCCAAGCAGCGATAACAAAACTATGGCATTAATTTGTCACTTTGGAATGGTAATATTTGGTTGGATTCCAGCTTTAATCATCTATTTCGTCAAAGGTGATTCACCATTTGTAAAAAGAGAGGCTGCTAAAGCATTTAACTTTGCAATCATACCTTCTGCAGTATCTATGTTGATATCATTATTATATACTGCAGGTGTATTTGAGACTACAACAACAAATAACGCTTATGGCTATAGGTACAGTGTTTCTTCTAATGGCGGTTTAGCTTGTTTATTCATCTTGTTAAGTAGTGCTCTTTGGCTGGTAACAGCAATTTTCGCAGTTATTAATGGCATCAAAGTTAATGACGGAAAAGAAAGCAAATACCCATTCGGAGTACCAATACTTAAATAATAAAGATCAAGAATTATTTAAACCCTGTATCATTATTGATACAGGGTTTTTTTATATCATCTACCTAAAGCAAAAAAGCTTGGGATTTGTCCTGGCATATTTCTTCCTATTACAAATACAATTGAAAGAATACAGATAGCCCAAACTAAACGTTTTGAAAATTTCATTTTTGGAAGTTCTTTAGAAGTAAAAGCCCAATTTGTCCACCAAATATATCCATAAACTAAAAATGGGATCGCTAATACTAATATCAAGTTATACCTAATGGCATTTAGAACTTTACCTCCAAGAAGACTATGTAAGGCTCTTGTCATTCCACATCCTGGACAATACATCCCAGTAAGGAGATAGAATCCACAAGCTGGAGTTAAGGCTTTTGTTTCAGGATCATTTAGGCCTACGTATGCACAACCACAAGCTATCACTGCCCCAGTCAAAAGAGGCGTGCCCTTTAATACCACTGCTAATAGTTTTGGATTCGAAACGTCGCTATGATTACGTTCTGAATTTTCCAAGTTATCAGGCTCAGAAATATATGACAAAGGCTCTGTTGGTAAAGTATCAAATGTCTGGGTCATATATTAAGTATATCGTCAAAGATAGGCAATTATTAATATTTAAATAATTTAGATTTATTTATAGACAAGCCGACCCTCAAATGCCCTAGCGAGAGTAATGTCATCAGCATATTCTAAATCTCCACCAACAGGTAGCCCACTTGCCAACTTTGTGACTTTCACACCGAAGGGTTCTATTAAACGTGCTATATACATACCTGTTGCATCACCTTCGACTGTGGGGTTCGTTGCAATTATCACTTCGTTAACCGATGCAGTTAAGTCGAACTCCGTTTTTTCTAGATCACTTTCAATTTCTGGCAAATTATTATTAACAACTCTTTGTAAAAGCTCTGATATACGAAGCTGATCTGGTCCAATACCATCGATGGGGGAAATCGTCCCTTGTAAAATATGATACAGACCATGAAATTCGCCTGTACGTTCAATGGCAACCATATCTTTGGGTTCTTCAACTACGCATACCATAGTTCGATCTCTTTTAGCGCTTTTGCAAACTGAACAATATTTATCTTGCGCTAAGTTAAAACAAGTTTCACAAAAATGAACTGTTCTTTTTGCTACTTCAATTGCTTCGGTAAGGTCACTGACCTCTTTAGAACTGGCTTTTAAAATATGAAATGCAATACGTTGTGCTGATTTTGGACCTATCCCGGGTAATCGCCCAAAGGAATCGATAAGGCGCGCTACTGCACCATCATAAGGAGAAGACATATTATAATTCTAACCGCAATTTAAACCCATTTTACTGTTCTGTGTAGAAAAATTGAGTTGATCTAATCAGAACTATTCAGGAACTATTTCTCCACCAAATTTATTTACGATATGGTCAACAGGGTTATACTCAGTTGATTCTTCTATTTCTTTATCTTCATCACTTGATCTTATTTTAGAAAAATCATTCCCTCTAGCTTCGATAGGGATGATTTGGAATCTAAATGTCTGTTCATGGAGGCTCTCCAAAAAGCCTCGTATTATTGATGCATCTTTTTTAAATCTTGATTTTACTTCATCTATATTTTCTGGCGATACTCCGAAAGTTAAAACATCATTTTCTAATTTTATCGGCTCAGCCTTTTTTATTGCTGATTGACTTGCTGGTGATAACAACATAATCACCTTTGACCAAGAAGCATTAATATCACTTAACACTATTTTATTTTTGGGAACTAATTTCTTTTCTTCTTCAACTAAATCAACTTGCTTTTCAACAGAAGGTATCGACCTCTTTAAGGCTCCAAGTGTTGCCGGCCTTTTAACTTCCAGCTTATCGTCCGCGTTATATGTTTCTCCAGAATCTCGCGAGCGAGATGATCGTTCCGAAACATTTGTACTTACAGATCCACTTGTTTCAATATTTTTTGTAGGTAAGGGTCTTGGAACGGCGACTTTAGCCTGTGGTGAAACTAATGGTGCAGGACTTTCTGTAACTTGCGAAGCAGTGGAAGAAAGTGTTCGTGTCGGAGTCGAGCTGGAATTATTTCGATCATCTGAGGCTTGATCCGATACCTGACAAGAAACTGAATTTATTGTGTCCAATAGGGCAATTTCAAGTGTCAAAAGAGGATTGATCGAAGCAGTTCCCCTCATGTCAGATATAGCTTTTCCAAGTCGTATTATAAAACGTGTTAGAAATTCTGTTCCACATTTCTCTCCTAGATTTATTAATTCATCTTTAGAGTTTGATCCTGAAAGCAATATCTTTGTATCGTTATTTAATGATAAGACTAAACAATCACGTGCATACGAAATTATATTTTCAGTGATTGCACGAGGCTCTTTTCCACTAGATACTATTTCACTTAATGAATCAAATATTCCTGCTATATCTTTTGTTGCAGTAGCTAATAATAAATCGGAAATTATGCCATCGACTGGTGACCCGTTCGCAAGCGATATGTCTTCTAGTGTTGTTATGTCTTGTGCCAAAATCTGATCAAGATAAGAAAGAGTGTCACGTACAGATCCTGCACCTTTTCTTACAACATAATCAATAGCATCATCATCTAATTTTTTAGACTCTTTTTCCAATAAGTTTTTGACATGGGCAAAAAGTATTTGGTCATCAACAGTTTTAAATTCGAAATGTTGTGTACGTGATCGTATTGTGGGTAATACTTTTTCTGGATTTGTGGTTGCCAAGATAAAAACAACATGGTTAGGTGGTTCTTCTAATGTTTTTAATAATGTATTTGCTGCCCTACCTGTTAATTCATGAACTTCATCAATAATATATACCTTTTGACCACCAGCTGCTGAGGTGTACGAAACTTTTTCTATTAAATCTCGCATGTCTTCTACACCGTTATTAGAGGCTGCGTCTAGTTCTATTACATCGAATGATGCGCCTTTGCGTGAACTTATGCATGACGCACATACACCACAAGGCTCTATAGCTTTTGCGTCTTTAGGAAACCCATCCTTGAATATCTCGCAATTTAATACTGTACCTAGTATTCGAGCTGTTGATGTTTTACCCGTACCTCTTGTGCCTGAAAATAAATATGCGTGCGATAATCTATCTTCGCTCATGGCATTTTGCAAAGCTAATGACACATGGTCTTGTCCTATTAATTCATTAAATTTCGAAGGACGATATTTTCGATATAGCGATTGTGACATATATATAGGTTACTATCAAAAATACCCTTAATCCTAATGACCTTAAGGTAGTTGTCAGTTTTTGTTTACTCACTAATTGAATAACCATCTAGTAGAATATCTTGCTATGGGAAATAACGTGCTCGTAAAAGCATCATATATCTTATTATTAGGCATATTATTAGCAATTTTTCTTGGAGTTGGCATTCATACATTCTATCCTGAGCCTAAAGCACCCGATTACCCTGCTGAGTTAAACTATGGCCTTGATGGAAACAATAAAGAACAGGTAGCTCTACAAAAAGACTACGATATGAAGAATGAAGCTTGGGAGAAGAAGTTAGAACCTTATAACCGTAATGTCTCTATAACCATGCTTATAGGTGCTGTAGCCTTAGCAGCTTTAAGTATATTTTTTGAAACAAGGATGATACTCATTGCCGATGGAATATTACTTGGTGGAGTTGTATCAATAATTTATGCTTTAGGCATTGGATTCTCATCAGGTAGTTCAAAATACTCATTTGTCGCTATAAGTGTTAGTTTAATCCTTGTCTTGGTTCTGGGGTACCATCGTTTTAACAAGACAGATATGCCGACAAATCCCAATATTGAATAACACCACATACTCGAGGTAGAGTTTATCTATAAAATGGATTAATATTGTCTGCCTGAGAAGAGTATGCGGTTCTGGGTCCGACGCAATGTTTCTAAGTGAATCAAGTCAGGTCGGGAACGAAGCAGCTTTCAGCTTTTTGAATTATGTGCCGTCGGGTTGCCGAGGGCCGCATAGTCTTCTCAGTCTATTGCTTTCGCAATTTTTAGATTTGGAGGAATGCGAGAGCGGCCGAATCGGCACGCTTGGAAAGCGTGTGAGGGGCAACCCTCCCAGGGTTCGAATCCCTGTTCCTCCGCCATTTACAATACGCATCAGTTAGAATAATATGATCAGCTGTTTTTAATGTACTTGTTATTATTGGTGTGAGTGCAATGTTTAAATCCATAGTTTTGCAATGATGAGCCCATCTTTCGAGATCTTGGATTTTGCGTAATAACAATTTTATTCTTATATATATATTTTTACGATTGCAAAATGACGCTATTCGAAGGATAACCAGTCAATACGAGGAGAATATTTCTTTCAATTAAGAATACATCGCTATAGTATTGCTATTAGTATATATTCTAATATTAGAGATGAAGGTGTAGATGGAATCATTTTTCGACAAATTAAATGCTGCTGAGACAAATGAAGATAAGAATACCGCATATGAATTTGAAGCAGTTTACAGCGAATTAGACCTTATTAAAGATTCGGTTGAAGCTAAACCCATAAGATCATCATCAGGAAATGAATATATTTTTATTCCAAAAAACTGTTTACAGACTTTTGAAAATATTGACGAAACTTGTATTATAAGATTCAAAAGCACCGTTGAAAATTTACCTATAGATGGTTCTGTCTTAGTAAGTCCTTTGTCTGCTGGTGATCACACGGATATTTTCAGTCAAGATTTTGTAGAAACTGCAGTTTGGCAAATGACTGAAGCAGACGAAGACATGCTAAATTATGAAGTTACAGAAGTTTCAAAAGTGCAGAAATTACAAGATCAAGGAATATTCTTAGATTATTCAATACAATATGATGATGCCGTTGTTAGGAATATACAATTTATCACTTTAAAAAATAATAATTACTATATTGCTACAGTTTCAATATCTGAAAATACAGCAGAACAACTCGGGCAAGGTGCATTTACTAGTGCATTATCATTGTCGGTTTAAATTAAAGTTTCTATCATTAGAAAATATCTATTTACTATTCGAGCATAACATGCCAATTTGTTCTAAGATATTTTCCAAACTTACTTAAAGGATATAAATGAAAAAAATAATAATTATGTTAACAATTTCTGTAATGGCACTGGGCGCATGCTCTTCTTTAAGTTCTAAAGCGTCTAAAGAAGACGTGAAAGCTGGATTTACAAAGATAATGATAAAAGAAGATACAGGTCTTACTAAAGCTCAAGTAACTAAATTATCAAATTGTGTAGTGGATAAAGTATATGATGATTTGTCTAAAACTAGTGCAAACAATATGGCTAAAGCTATCGATAAAGAGACACCTGAGGATTACGATAGAATTATAAACAAAAGCAAATCTTGTATTGATGATATAAAATAAGCAATAAATAATTTTATCAATAAAACACTACAAAAATTAGCCTACTATTTGAAGACAATTCAATAGTAGGCTAAATAATTATGATTAAAGAAATACTTACTAATACAAATATATTAGAAGAGTTAATGAAAGATCTGATTGTTGAATCTAAATTATCTCTACCAAATGATGTTCCAATAGCAGCTGGCATATACGAAATCATAGATGAAGTTCCTAAGCTAATCGTTAAATCTCACAATACTACAGAAACTTTATTTGACCCAACAAACCATGCTGAAATGAGCGCAATACGAGAAGCTACTTCGCAGAGAAACGACTGGCGTCTTGAAAATTATTTTTTAGTTTCAACTTTAGAACCATGTATTATGTGTACCGGTGCATTAGTACAATCTAGAATTGGTGGTGTTTTTTTTGGAGCATACGATAAACAATATGGTGCATGTGGAAGTATATATAATTTCTTAAGTGACCCTAGGCTGAATCATAATACTGTGGTTGTTGGTGGAATACTTGAAAGTGACTGTTCTGAAGTCTTAAATAGCTTTTTTAGCCAATTACGCAAACATTGACATACGTTAATATTTAAATAGATTACTAATCAATCGCGGCTAGTATTAATATAATGAAAACCGCATCTATCTGTTTCATTTTTGCAGGCATTATTATTTTTGCTGGAATATTCACTGGCGAGTATTTTTTTAAAGGGTATAGCCAAAGAAATAATACAATCAGTGACCTAGGTCAGAGAATTGATCCAGTTAATACTTCAATAGTCTCATCAATTATTTTTTTTGCCGCCATGATTATTGGAGGAGCCACAATTGTATTTGGAGGATATTTACTATACTCAAATCTAAATAATAAGTTTATTTCTGTTTTGCTGATAATGCATGGTATCGCGACTATGGGCGTAGGAATATTTAATACTAATATAAAACCAATACATCTAATATTTGCAGTTTTGACTTTTTTAACTGTGGAAATTGCAGCAATCTCATCGTACAATTTAACTAATAACTCTTTGAAGTATTTATTAAGTTCATTAGGATTAATATCGATCATATTTCTAATAGGTAATTTCGGTTTCAAATCACTCTTAGGCGTTGGTGGTGCTGAACGATTTATTGTATATCCAACAACTTTATGGTTGATAATATTTGGATTGTTCTTATTCAGCCATAAAACGACTTAATAAATGGTTTAATAAATTAATTATAAAATCATTTTAAGATTTGTATCAAATGTAAGTCTGGCAGTAGGTTTAAATTAAACTCTTACACGGAGGGGTGCGAGAGCGGCCGAATCGGATAGTCTCGAAAACTATTGTGGCGCAAGTCACCCAGGGTTCAAATCCCTGTCCCTCCGCCACAATATATTATTCAGAATTTAAAAAGCTAAAATATTTTGAGCGTGCAATAAAATTAATATTGGGTGCATCAATTTTTAATTGAGAAAGTTTTTCATGAGGAACAAAAGAAGTATATTTAATACTCGAATTAGTATCACCTAAAGCTCTTTCAAGATCAGAGACAACATTTTTGATACCAATTTTTTCATAAGTATAATAATCCAAAATAATCTCTATTTCTTCATTTATTTCCTTGGATATAGCCCCACATAATTTAATGTGGTCACGAAATATACTCACTTGCTCACCTTTTAGAGATTCACTAATTTTAGATATATCTAATAAGTTATTACATACAACAAATATTCCTGACATGGTTACACCAGAGGCCATGGGAAAGCTCTGGAATTTGCATCTAAAGCTTTATGGTACGGGTTCATTAACAGCTGTTCGGCACGCAAAATAGTTTTCTCAATCTCATGTTTATTCAAAAATGGTTTTAATATTCTTTCAATTGAGTTAAAAGAATTAGAAATATCAACTAACAAGTGTTGCGATATTTGTTGCTCTGAAAATTCCCAAATTACAGTTCGCAATTTTTCCTCAACGTTGAAGCTCAATCCATGATCTATACCAAAAAGATTTTTATTAGAAATAGGATCAAGTATTGATTCATCCTGTGTAGATTGTAATTTCAGGATAAATGATTCATTTTCCTCCGCAAGAATATGCCCAGCTTTACGATCTGCATTATTTATCAAATAATCAAATACAGCAAATCTTTCCATATCTTCTTTATAGAACTTTGTTAATGAAAAGTAATGCTGGCGAGGGTCGTGAGGAATGAATAATTGAACAGAACATTCTAAATTTTCTACATCACGCAAAACTGTCATAGGGACAATATTCCAAGCTAATAAACTACTCAGTTCATAGGCAGCAACTTCACGTTTAGAAAGAGTCCCCCATTCAAAATCAATTAATGGATTTTCATACATAGATGGCTTAATAATTACTGAAAACTTTTGATCCTCTAAAGTTATCTCGCCCAATAGTGCACCATTCGATGAATTAGAAAGCTGACCAATAACTTGTATTTTATTTTCCATAATGGCATCTTTTAATAACTTCTGCTCTACAACATCACATTGTAATTCAAGATTTTGCGTATCTTGATTATCGCTCTCAATCATAAAAGTTCTATGCAACATTAGTTTTCAGTTCATTCTTGGACATATATGATTTGTAGGATCTTTTGGCAAAAAACATAGCTGGCATGTTTCACGGCCTTGGCCGATTGACAAGTTACCTTTAACGGCAAGAGCCCTCATTTGCGTCCTAGACATTGTCAATCGCAGTACTTTATCGTCAATATCAGATTCTTTAACAACAGAGAATTCGTTTTCAAATTGAACATTTTCATCGAATTCATTACCTGTTTCTAAATCGCTCTCTCTCAAAACCAATGTTAAATATTGTGTTAGCTCATCAAAGATTATCGAGATTGATCTAGCCCTAAAAGGTGTCTCAATTGGATATATCAATTCTGCATTATCAAAATCTGATGGTGTAGCTAAATCTTCTTGTCCAAAATCATTAGACAATACATTTAAGAAGTTAATAGCTTCCGAAGAAATATGTTCAAGCTGTTGTTTCTCAACCAATACACTCTTAGTGATCCCAGATTTTGAACCTTGAATATAAAATTCTCTATGTCCTGGTTCACCTATATATCCCGCTGCAGCAAAATCAACTGGATTTAAATTAATAACCTCTATATATGCCAATCTACTCTTCCATTCTCACAGGTGGCAATATGCCTATACCTTTTACTTCTAGATGACTACCTGAAAAGTTTACTATTGATACAGATGCTGGCGCACATGGGATTCTTTGAAAAAGATCCATGTGCAAACCCAAATAGTGTGCCATCATAATAATTATTGGATCACGATGTGCTGTAATAGCTATACTTTCCCCCTTATGCTTTTCAACTATTTCACTAACTAGCTTATTCATTCGAACAAATACGTCTTGAAAAGATTCCCCATCTTCAAATTTAAATTGAGAAGGTCTGCTTATCACATCTTTCCACTCAGGTTTTTTAGCAGCTTGCTTTAGCGACAAATTAGTAAATAAGCCTATATCGGTATCAATTAATTTTTGTTGAATCTCAATTTCACAGTTTTGATTCAATGCTATTTGTTCTGCTGTTTGTATTGCTCTTTCAAGAGGAGATGAATAAATTCTATCAATTTCAATCGATTTTAAATACTCGCTTGTATATTTTGCTTGTCTTATACCTTCATCACTTAAATCAATACCTAAACTTTGGCCATACAATATCTTGCCTGTTTGCTCAGTTATACCATGTCTTATAAAAAAAATTCTTGTAGGATTGTTGTTCATCTATATATCGTACTTAATATAGTTCCATGACAGAACATTTAGGCTTATCACCAAAGCCGCCAGAAACACAAATTCCATTACCTTTTGAGCAATTATACAATAGTTTAAAAACATCAATATCTAGCAAAGACATCGAATTAGCAGCAAAATTAACAAGTGAAAATCCACGTGAAATATATTGTTGGGCTGCATTATCTCTACTGACCATAGACTCGACAAAGCTAGAAACTGATCATGATAAGATATGTGCGTATTCGTACGCTCGAACAGGGTATCATCGTGGCTTAGATACACTTAGAGCAAATGGTTGGCGGGGTTCTGGTTATGTTAAATCAAGTTATCCAGGAAATAGGGGTTTCTTAAGCTGTCTATCACTATTAGCTTATATGTCGGGAATAATAGATGAGAAAGATGAAGAATCGCGGTGTAAGGAATTTTTATCAATGTTAGATCCATTGTTGTCTTCAAATGAATTTAATGTGCAATATGCTATAGAATTTCTATTAAACAAAAATTAGTAAAGGAAAATATGAGTGATTCAGTAATAGTGAGCGATTCAGCAACAATAGGAATAATCATGGGAAGTGATTCTGATTTAGGTATCATGCAAAGCGCTATCGATATTTTAAAGGAATTTGAAATTGATTTCGAACTACATATTATTAGTGCTCACAGAACGCCAAATGCTATGTATGATTATGGAACTTATGCAAAATCACGTGGCATAAAGGTAATCATTGCAGGAGCAGGCGGAGCTGCACATCTACCCGGTATGACGGCTTCATTGACTACACTTCCCGTTATCGGAGTTCCAGTTCCTTCAAATAATCTTGACGGTATGGACTCACTTCTTAGCATTGTCCAAATGCCAAAGGGTGTCCCTGTAGCTACAGTTGCCATTGGAAATTCAGCAAATGCCGCATATTTAGCACTAAGGATTCTTGCAGTTTCTGACAAACAAATTGCAGACCAGTTAGAGAATTTTGCTATTACCCAAAGAGAAGTAGTTATCGGTAAAGATAAAGAAATTCAAAATAATTAATATTTAAATTTTTTATCTATTCAGTAGTAACAGCTTTTAACATATCTACTTTGGTTGCACGCCATGCCGGCCATGCTCCCGCAATAACACCTATTAACGCTGATAGAAATACAATGACTATCATGCTAACCGGATTGATAGAGAATGAAGTAAAACCTATACTTTTAAGCGATTTAATTAACAAGTAACCGCTACCTAGACCAAAACACATTCCAACAGCAGTACCTAATACAGAAAGTATTACAGATTCAAATCTAATAAAGCCACGTACCTGCGATTTAGAAGTTCCAACTGCTCTCATTAGACCTAACTCACGTCGTCTTTCCAAAATAGACAAAGACATGGTATTTAGTATTCCAATCGCAGCAATGATTATTGCTAACGCTAACAAGCCATAGACGATACCTAAAATATTATTTAAAGATTTTTGTTGTTGGTCACGGATGCTCTTTAAATCATTAACTTCTATACCTGTATCTTTAAAAAGAATGTCTAGCTTATCTTTCGCCTCTGATGTTTTTACATTATCTTTTAGTAAAACAAAAGATAAGTTTGATGGCACTGTTGGTACAATTTGATCAAGTGCTTTCATATCAACAATAAATGTATTTCCATCTCCTAAAATACTCTGGTCCAGTATTCCAGCTACTTTAAATTGTCTTTTCTCAATAGCACCAATGATCGTGACATTTTTACCAACTTTAAGATTACTTTTTTTAGCTAAATCTTTTGTGACGAGAATTTCATCTTTATTTATATTATTAACTCTTCCGGTATATTCCAAAGTAAATAATTTATCTAGATCTTTTGTTTTTGCGCCTAATAATGCTTCGTAGGATAAAGATTTATCAGTTCCGTTTTCCGCAAACTGTATTACATTTACGCGAACACAACTTGAAGCCGTAATAAAGTTCTGCGCATCTATGTCATCGCATCTTTTTTGACTCAGTTGAGTTCCACCTCCACCACCAAAACTTCCAACTATTAAGTCTGCACTATATGTTTGTTTCAAGTAGTTGTCGAAAGTTGCCGTAGCGCTAGATGCGAAAACTGTTATGAAGACAACAAGTGCAACACCAATCATTAAAGCTAAAGAAGTTTTAGCACTTCTTCTAGGGTTGCGATAATTATTTCTTCTTGCTATTTCACCAGTTACACCAAAGGCTCTTCTACCACCAAAAACTACTAACAATACCCCAGCGACTCTAGAACCTACAATTTTTGTTATTGGTTTAATAAACATAGGTAAAGCTACAACAACATATAACAATAAAAAGACAATACCAATACCAATAACTTGCAAACCGTCTCCAGAATCAGATTTTGCTTTGTTATAACCAATAAAAATAAGAATAATAGATATAATTAATATTAACGAGGAGAAGATAAAGCGATATAGCATTTTGCGGTTTTTCTCAAATGCGCTATCTCTTAATGCTTCAATTGGAGGCACTCTTGATGCATGCCAAGCAGGAAAAAATGCAGAAATAAATGTTGCTAAAGTACCGATAATGATTCCAATATAAATTGAGCTATTAGGTATTACCAGTTTTCCAGCAGGTATACCAGCTCCCGCAGCCTTAAATATTGCTCGTATAGCAGTTGCTAATCCAATGCCACCTAAAACACCAAAGAGCGAAGCTACTATTCCAACTACTAGAGATTCTCCTAATACCGATCTACGTATTTGGGCACCCGTTGCACCAATCGCACGCAATAGTGCGTATTCACGTTTACGCTGAGTCATAATAATTGCAAATGAATTTACGATAATAATAAATGCAACAAGAAATGAGATACCCGCAAAAACTAATAAGAATATAGTAAAGAAGTCAAAAAAGGTTTTAAAAGGTTTTTGGCTATCCTTAACCATTTGATCGCCAGTATTGACTTCATATTTACCTGGATGATCTTTATCTAATTGTTTTTGGATACTATTTGATAATTCTTTTTGTGTAACACCTTGTTTTGCTGCTACTGAAATTGACCCGTACGAATCTACTTGTTCTACAATATCACCAGCTTGTTTATCATTAAAGAAAAGCCATGCACTGCCCCCAAATCCGTCGGCGGTACCAAATCTCATAAATCCTGAAACTTTATATTCACGTACATCAGTAGAAGTAACAATTTTGATTTTGCTTCCAATTTTTAGATTTTGAGTATCAGCAGATGCTTTATCAATAATTACTTCATTATCGCCAAGTTGTTTCTCAATTGTTTTTTGAGCACTGAAATTTTCGCCTTTATTATCGACCAATATCCACGGAGTTAAAATAGCCGACTTAGGTAGCCCTGTTGCAAAAACAGGTGGACCCTGTAGTGGAAAAATTCTTTTGCCCTTAGAGTCAATGACAGTAACGGGCTTAGATGCATCGTTGCGGATATCACCTTGTGCTTCACGCACACCTGGTATTTTATTTATTTCATCCAATAGTGTTCTATCAATATTTACTATTGTTCTTCCTTGACCTAAAGTACTTTGATCTGTGCCTTTAGCCGCAACTATTGCATCGGTTGATTTAAAAGCTGAAGTAAAAAGATCATTAAAAGATGTACGTATAGTTGAAGTAAAAACCAAAGTACCTGATAAGAATGCAACTCCTAAAAAAATTGAAACCATTGATAATACAAGTCGCATCTTATGTGCCCATATATTTTTCAGAGTGAGTTTAAACATTTAAAAATTTCCTTCATACCGCAATTTTTTATATAATTTATTAATTACCAAGACTCTTTAATTTATCAAGCACGCTTTGAGTTGTTGGTTCTCGCATTTCATCTACGATTTTACCATCACTTAAAAAGATGATTCGGTCTGCAAAAGCAGCAGCATGTGCATCATGTGTAACCATTACAATTGTTTGATTGTGTTCATCGACAGCATCTCGCATGAATTTCAATACCTGAGTACCAGCTTTTGAATCTAGATTACCTGTTGGTTCATCTGCAAAAATAACCTCTGGTTGTGCAGCTAATGCACGAGCAACTGCAACTCTTTGTTGTTGACCACCAGAAAGTTCACTCGGCTTATGTAACAAACGATCTTTAATACCTAAAATTTCTATAACTTGGTCGAACCATTTCTTTTCAGTCTTCCTACCAGACAGACTCGAAGGTAATTCAATATTTTCTCTTGCATTAAGCGTTGGAAGTAAATTAAAAGATTGAAAAATAAAACCGATCTTTTTTCTACGTATTAAAGTGAGTTTCTTTTCACTCATACGAGTTATATCGATATCACCAATCCAAACTTCACCACTAGAGATTCGGTCAAGTCCAGCAATACAATGCATCAAAGTAGATTTCCCTGAGCCAGATGGCCCCATTATTGCAGTAAATTCACCTGTATTAAATTCTACAGTTACATCATCGAGTGCATTAATTTGCGCTTCATCAATTCCATAAGATTTTGTTACATGAATTGCTTTAGCGGCAATTGAAGAATTATTTTCGTTTGGCTTATCTAGATTTTTTTCAATTACAGTCATGCGTCAAGACTATCGAAAATTAGTAAAATTATTCAGCTTCAGGTATTGAGAGCTCAGAATATTTTTCTATATCTTTATTGGAAATAAGAAGCTTCATCAACCACAAGAAGCCGGCTAGACATAAAACTATAGATAACATTAAGTTAAATCGTATTCCGAAGACTTTTGTTGCAGTATCAATACGTAAATATTCAAATATACTTCGCCCCAAACAATATCCACCAATATATGTAGCGAGAGATGCCCCTTTTGGCCAATTGGCGACTCTTCTCTCTAGAAAAATTATTATGCCCGCAAGAATAATGCACCATAGCGCTTCATATAAAAATGTTGGGTGAAAAGTTGAGACATTTTCAAATCCTACAGGACGATATATCGGGTCAACTTTTAAGGCCCAAAAACTATTTGAAGGTTTTCCGAACAGCTCTTGATTAAAGTAGTTTCCGAAACGCCCTATTGCTTGGGCAAATAACAAAGCTACGGCGATTGAATCTCCCAATCGTAAAAATGAAACTTTTTTTCGATGGCAAATGAATGCAACCATCAAAGCTCCGCCAATAACCGCTCCCCAAATGGATAAACCGCCATTACGCAATTTAATTGTTCCAACAATTCCATCTCGACTCCAATTATATCCTGTAAACAAATGGTAAATACGTGCTCCTATAATTCCAGATATCACAACTGGCAAAAAAACATCTATAACTAATGTTGAATTGCTATTTCTTTTTGCATACCTTTTATGTGCAATCAGCACTGCTACACCAATAGCTAACGCCATTGTAAGACCGTAAATGCGAACGAAACCTATTGAATCGAATGGTGGTGCAGGAACATAGCCAATTAGTGAATTTTTTAAATAAGTCATTTATTAATCATCCACCTTATCCATCATTCTTTTTTTGATTATTTCACGTCTAGTTCTTAATTGTTGATATGTGAGTGTATCGACTTTATCTTCCACCCTCATTGAATCTAACAGTGCATTTTTATCAAATTTGAGTTCATCTCCATCGATTTGTAAATCTTCGAATATTTTTGCTCCATATTCGGACATAAAATATGTATAAACATGTGATATTTCTCCAAGGATATCTAGATCTGGCGCTAAAGCCCCAGTTGCCCCATCAAGAAACATTAAATTTTTAACAAATAACATAAGTTCTTTAGGAGCATGCGCACCATAACCTAATAATTTTTTTGTGAGGTTTTTTAACTCATCGGTTAATTGATCGCTTGACATTTTAACTGGATCTTTAACTGGATCATTTAACCCAAGGTCATCCATCACTTCTTTTAAATTTGTGTCTTTAGGAAATGCGCCTAGATCAAGCAATGCTACCAATTGTTGCTCAATGTCACCTGACATACCTGCAATGATTAATCTCATAAACGCTTTGCGTTGCAATTCGTTAAAATGCCCGGTAATACCGAAATCAAATAGTGCAGTTTTACCATCTGTTTGGACAAACAGATTTCCTCCATGAAGATCTCCATGAAATACACCATATATTAATGCGCCCTCCAAAAATGAAATCAATCCTGCTCTTAAAAATTCTTTTGTATCAATATCTGCCGCACGAATGGAATCAACGTCATCAAGCGCAAATCCATACATTTGTTCCATCACCAAGACACGTTTTGTTACCATAGAGATATATGGCCTTGGAACAACTATAGAATTCTGATTTGTTTGAACAAAGACTCTCGCAACTTCTAACATCGACTGTGCCTCTAGACGGAAATCTAGTTCTTCGGATATTGTTTCACAAAATACTTCGACCAGAGCGGGCGGATTAGCCAATGCAGTAACCGGTATCCGTCCTACCATTTTTGGCGCCAGCCAAGTTAGTGCTTTTATATCTTTTTTAACTAATGCGTTTACTTGAGGCCGTTGAACTTTTACAACAACCTTTTCACCAGTTATCAAAGTTGCTTCATGAACTTGCGCAATCGAAGCTGCCGCTAATGGTTGTTTATTAAAAGAAGAAAAAATTGTTTCTAAGGGACGGCCAAAATCTTTTTCGATAACATTTTTTATATCAAAATATTTTTCTGGCTCTACTTGATCTCGCAGTAATTTAAATTCATCAACTAATTCATTTGGAAAAAGGCCTTCACCGGAAGATATAATTTGGCCAAGTTTTATATAGGTAGAACCTAAATGTACGAATTGCTTTCTAAGCTTTCTTGATATTGATTTATAAGATTTTTCTCTACCTTTTCTTTTGTCAAATATATACCAACTTGAAACAGCTACACCAATTCTCAATACAGCTACTATCATTCTGCCAATTGGCACAAAATGTTTTTTTTCCAACAGTTTACTTGCTTCGTAATGAACTTCTGCTCGTATTTCATTGGTTTTGGCGTCAAAATCTAGACACTCTTGTTCATTCAAATTCCAAGGTGCTCGGTTTGAAAAACTGCCCCATGTAGTATCTTTAGGACTTTTACTGCTTTCAAGCGATTTGCTTAATATTGCCATGTAGATAGCCTATTTCACTCAATGTAGAATTAGCTAATTGCACAAGCAATACCTGTACCTCTTAAATTGCAGTAACCATTAGGATTTTTACTTAGAAATTGTTGATGAACTTCTTCTGCATAATAAAACGTAGGTGTTGGTAAGAAATATAACTCTGTAGTTATCTCCCCGATTCCTCTCAAATTCAATGTCTTATTGTATGAATCTTTAATCTTCATAGCAATTTCAAATTGAATTTCTGATGTTGGGAATATGGCACTTCTGTACTCTGTACCAATATCGTTTCCTTGGCCCATATATTGAGTTGGATCGTGACCTTCAAAAAATTTTATGACCAAATTTTCATATGAAATTATATGAGGATCGAAAACAACCATTACAGTTTCAGTATGTCCCGTTTTAGCTGTACAAACCTCTTCATATGTAGGATTTTTTGTATATCCACCTTGATAACCACTAGCAGTTGTATAAACACCATCTATTTTCCAGAAAAGCTTTTCAGCGCCCCAAAAACAACCCAAAGCGAAATAGGCAATTTCATATTTTCTATCAAACGGTCCTTTGATAGGCGTACCTTTTACGTAATGAACACCCGTTATGTTCATTACTTCGTCTCGACCGTATAGTGCACGATCTTTGTCAATCATCACTTTTTTACGCTCATAGTAGGGGTTTGTAAATAGTCCCATTTAATCACCGCCCATTTAAAATTTTTATTTTTAAATAATAATGTCTTTTAATATGTACGAAACAATAGTCTTATTTGGATGTTGATGGTCTTAACTTACCAAGAGCAAATCTCCAAATAACCCATCCAAATGTTAAGAACAAAAATGAAATTAAAGCAAAAACAGGTTTAAATTCAAATGCTTCACGACCGGCCAATCTAGGTAAAGATACACGAATACCAATAGCAATTGGAACAGAAATGACCGACGAGATAACGGCACTTTTTATACTTCGCAAATCAGACGCAACGACAGCTTGCACTACGAAGAAAGCTGCTATAAAAGGCAATGCAGTAAGCAATCCGAATCCAAAAGTATATTCAATATCATGTTCTCGTGAACCTATACCAACAAAAATGGCTACAACTAAAAGGTCTAAAACTACTGCCATAAGTTTATGAATAACATATGCTTTACTTTTTTCTCCGTTTTTGATCAATTCATTTTCTGACATAGATTTCCTTTATATAATCGAACTTAGACTAATCATATAACAATACAAATATAACATCAGTAAAATGCGATAAAAAAGCATTAAAAGCAAGTAGCCTAGTGGAATGGCTTTACAAGGATTCGAAAGGCGTCTTGAACGTCTAGTTGAAGGTGTCTTCTCTAAAACCTTTTCATCACGTGTTCAACCAGTAGAAATTGGTCGCGCAATAATTAGAAGACTCGAGACTCAACGAACAATTACAACACAAGGGGCAACGGTACCTAATAATATAACTGTACACCTTTCAAATAAAGACGTTGAACAGCTAGATGGAATATTAGGAAACTTGGCCGATGAACTTTGTATCATCGTTCGCGATCATGCGAATTCAGAAAATTATAGATTAGTTGGACCAATAAATGTAACGCTCATATCTGACTCATCAGTCGATCCAGGCCAAATAGAAATAAAAACTGCATTTGACCAGGGAAGGGGCGCTAATAAGGGGGTACTTCTAGGCCCAAATGATGAAAAAATTGAACTTTCTAATGAGACTACAACTGTTGGTAGACTTACAACATGTGGTGTGTCTTTGACAGATTCACGTGTTTCAAGATTACATGCAGAAATTATAAAGAATGCTGAAGGTTACGAGCTAATTGACAAAGGTTCAACTAATGGAACACAAGTTAATGGAGAAACAATAGCCTCTCACACACTAGTTATAGGTGACAAAATAACATTCGGAAATACCACATTCGAATTCCAAGCACACGAATAGAAAGCTAATCCTTTGAGTGAATCACTCCTAAAATTATTAAATTACTTCTTACTAGCTGCAATTTACTTTTTTCTTTTTATTGTTACGCGAGTAGCGGCGCGCGAGTTAAAACCACAACCTGTCATGATAGCAAACGCTCCAAATGAATCAAAAAATGTGGTATCTTCAAAATTAAAAAATAAAAATGCGAGACTCTCACTTCTAGGTTTGAGTCCAGAAAATATCGCTGGTGAAAAATTTGAAATTGACGAAGAATCGACCATTGGTAGAGCACCAGGCTGTACGGTTACACTCACACACGATACAGCAATATCTCAAGTGCACGTGAGATTATTTCGCCAAGGTAAAGGTTTTTTTCTAGAAGATCTCAAATCAACAAATGGCACATTGTTAAATGGAAAAAAAGTTAACGCATTATCACGCATAAAAAAGGGTGACAGAGTTCAAATTGGCAGATCTGTTTTTGAGGTAATAAGATGAAAGTTCAAGTTGGCGCTATAACCGACGTTGGAAAAGTTCGTAAAGCGAACGAAGACTCAGTTCTTGTTGACGGTGATCTATTTGTGTTCGCCGTAGCTGATGGAATGGGCGGACACAATGCAGGTGAAATTGCTAGCGCAGTTGCGATTGAGACTATTAGAGCAACAACTGCAAGTGGTATCGATATTGAAGAAGCAATTAAGAGGGCCAATACTGCTGTAAGGAATAAAGCTGCAAGCGATATTGACCTAAGCGGAATGGGCACGACAATAACTGTGCTTGGATTCTCAGACAAGAGCGAACTATCCATTGCGCATGTAGGTGATTCTCGCGCTTATGTTTTACATAGAGATAACGATGGAAAGCCTGTTGGAGAACTAGAACGAATAACAAAAGATCATTCACTCGTTGAAGAATTAGTCCAAGCTGGCGAGATAACAGAAGAAGAAGCAAATGTTCACCCAAGAAGAAGTGTTATAACGCGCGCACTTGGCATTGAAGATAAAGTCAATGTTGATGTTACACCAATAGCATTTTTGAAAAATGATCGTTATCTACTATGTTCCGATGGTCTTACGTCAATGGTTCGAGATGATGACATACTAATAATATTAAAACAATACGAGTCACCAATTGATTGCGCCCACGAGCTGGTTGCTAAAGCGAATGCACAAGGTGGAACTGATAACATCACAGTTATTGTCCTTGACGTTATAAATCCAAAAGTAGAATTACCAGAGAAAATAAAAGTAGCTAGATCAATTTCTACACCAGATAATAATATCCCTAAGTCTGTTTTGCGAAAAGGACGCTACCCATTTATCACAAGAATAGTCATATCATTAATTGTTGTTGCAGCCTTAGGTATAGGTATCTATCAAACTGTGTTTTCATACGCACATAATGGGTATTTTTTAGATCAAAAGAATGGTCAATTGGTAATAATGTCTGGTCGTATAGGTGGTGTATTAATTTGGGAACCTGAATTAGATACCGAGACAGGTATTGACTATAAAAATTTAACACCATCTGACAAACTTTTAGTTACAAGACACACACGCTTTAATACACGTAAAGACGCGCTTAAAATGGTTGAGAAGGCAAGATTAGATAGCGGGAAAACTAAATCCCAACAAGACCCTTTTGATTATCTAAACTCTACGACTACTTCAACGACGACCACTGTAGTTGCTGATCCAAATGCAATAGTAATTCCTCCACCAACAAATGTAGGTGGACAGTAAGCATGGAGTTAAATGCTAATTCAGTATTAAATGAAAACGCGTCGGGTATTACATCTGATGTGGAATATATTTTGATCCCACGTTCGAAAGTTCGTACAAGATTACCTGAACTTTTGTTATGTAGTTTCGGAGCTATTATAACTATAAGTGGATATATATTGACTTCCTTAGTTGACAAGGATTATATTCCAGAACAAGCACCTACACTATTAATGTTCATGGTGATTTTAGTTTTAATAGCGCATGCTGCTACTTGGATTTTAGCACCACGAGCTGACGCAACAATTTTACCACTATCAATATTGCTCAATGGCGTAGGTTTTATTATTATTTCGCGTTTAAACGAAGATCAAGCACAAGCACAAGCACTTTGGACAGCATTAGGCATAGTTGCATTCATTGGAACATTATTAGTCGTAAAAAAAGTTTCTCTATTACACAGATATAGGTACACTTTTGCTTTCCTTGGTTTATTTTCAATATTGTTACCAGAATTACCTTTTTTTGGAAAAGAAATATACGGCGCAAGGCTGTGGATAAAAGTTGGAAGTTTTACTTTCCAACCAGGTGAGGTGGCTAAGGTATTTCTGACTATATTTATTGCATCATATTTAGCTGATACTAAAGAATTGCTCAGTAATTCTAGGAAAAAATTTGGTTTTATAAATATTCCCGACATTAAATATTTTGGTCCCTTGCTTGTTGCTTGGGGAACTTCGATTTTAGTAATGGTTAGGCAAAAAGATTTAGGTTCATCATTACTATTTTTTGCTGTTTTTAGTGCAATGTTATATATTGCTACCAATAGGGCTAGCTTTTTAGCATTTGGTATATTGATGTTTTCGGGCGCTGCAGTCATAGCATATCAACTCTTTGGGCATGTTCAAACGCGATTCGATACTTGGCTTAACCCCTGGCCAAAATCTGATAAGGGTGGCTTTCAATTAATCCAATCACTATTCTCTTTTGGGACTGGTGGAATAAAAGGTACAGGTTTAGGGCTCGGTACACCGCAAAAAATCCCACTTGCAAGTTCTGATTTTGTGTTTGCAGCCATTGGAGAGGAACTTGGGTTCTTAGGAAGTTGCGCAATAATAATCACACTTTTCTTACTAGTTGCCAGCGGATTTAGAATTGCAATAAGAGCGAATAAAGGTTTTTCTCAAATCTTTGCTGCTGGACTAACAACAATTCTAGGTATACAGTCTTTTATTATTATCGGTGGTGTCACAAGAGTCATTCCACTAACTGGTTTAACTTTACCATTCGTAAGTTATGGCGGTTCATCACTGGTTGCAAATTATGTAATTGTAGCATTACTACTAAGAATTTCTAATGAAACTGCTGTGGATAATATTAAGAATGGAACAATGATAATTCCACAAAAGATATCTAAAAAGTTTGCAAGATCGAAAGGAGAATAATGGATAGTGTTGAAATGCCAATTAGAAAAGTTGCAAAATTTATATATGCTCTCTTTTTTATTCTAATTTTACAATTAACTTATTTACAGGTCGTCGACGCAAAAAACTTAGAGAATAATCCAAAAAATACTAGAACCATTATAAATAAATTTACAAAACCACGAGGCGATATAGTTAGTGCTGATGGAGTTGTCGTTGCAACATCTACACCAAGCGATGACGAATGGAAATTTCAACGTGTTTATCCTACCGGTGAATTATTTGGGCACATCTCTGGTTTTCAATCTTTTAGGTTTGGCAACACTGGTGTAGAAGATACCTATAATTCTTCTTTACAAGGTGAACGAGGTCGAGAAGAAAATGTACCAAGGGTGATACTTACAGTTAGCAATGATATTCAATCATTTCTCAAAGAATCTCTTAATGGCCAAAAAGGCTCTATTGTAGTTATGGAAGCAAAAACAGGATCAATTGTCGGTATGTATTCTAATCCTTCATATGACCCAAATCCATTGACAAGCCATGATCAATTTAAAGCACAGCAGAGCTTTACTAATTTAATAACAGATGAAACAAAGCCCTCTGTGTCACGTGCATTTGCAGAACGTTATGCGCCTGGTTCAACATTTAAAATAATTACAGCTAGTGCAGCACTTGAGACTGGAAAGGCAGACGATAATTATAAGTTTGGTGCCTTGAACTTTTTCAAAATGGCTCAAACAGATAAAACAATTTACAACTTTGGAAAGAGTTCATGTGGAGGAACATTACAACGTGCATTTCAACAATCGTGTAATGTTGTTTTTGCTTCTCTTTCAACACAAATGGGTGATCAATTCACGCCAATAATGGAAAGATTTGGAGTTGGTGGGAAATTTAACGGCACAGAAAATATAGGATCACCACCTAAATTGGATATAGCTGGAGCAGTTGGAGCAACGGGTACTTTAGAGAATTCTTTTAGTAAGAACCAACCAAGTTTTGGTTATGCAGGAATTGGTCAAGAACTAATATCGCTTAGCCCGCTTAGTGTTGCCCTTATGACAAGTGCAATAGCTAACAATGGCACCATCCCTAATCCTCATGTAGTAGACCATACAGAGAATGGATCTGGAACAATCCTAAAACGTATCAATCCCGATCCTTTTAAACAGAATGTTATCTCGCCTACTATTGCAGAAAAGGTTAAAGGATACATGGTAGATGTTGTTAACCAAGGATCTGGAACTAGTGCAAAAACGAATGGACTGACAATTGCTGGTAAAACTGGTACTGCTCAAGTAGACGGCTTTGATTCACCAAATGTGTGGTTTACATCCTTTGCTCCAGCAGAAGATCCTAAATACATTGTCACAGTATTTCTAGAGACATCAAAATCAACAAATATAAATGCTACAGGTGGAGGATTAAGTGCACCTATAGCAAAGTCAATATATGAAAAATTATTTAATTTAAAGTAAAGTGAAACCTATGTCTGAGAATAAAAACATCGATAACAAGCTAGAACTTTTACATGATCGGTACCAGCTCGAGAAACTGATAGCTCGTGGTGGAATGGCTGAGGTGTATTTAGCTCATGACAATATGCTCAATAGGCGTGTAGCTGTAAAAATTCTTTTTCCTGAATACGCTCGCGAAGAGAGTTTTGTTGAAAGATTTAGAAGAGAAGCCCAAGCAGCAGCCAATTTGAATCATCCTAATATTGTTGCGATTTACGATTGGGGTAAATCCAAAGATTCATATTTTATTGTCATGGAGTATGTAGAAGGTAGTTCACTTAGAGACAAACTTATTGAAGATGGGCCAATAGATTCTGATATATTGGCTGAAATTTGTGCAGATGCTGCTTCGGCTCTTGCTTATGCGCATCAAAATGGGATTGTTCACCGCGATATTAAGCCAGGAAATATTTTAATAAAAAAGAATGGTAAAATTAAAGTAACCGATTTTGGTATTGCGCGTGCAGGTACTTCTGAATCATTAACTCAAACAGGTTCTGTTATGGGCACAGCTACATATTTTTCACCTGAACAAGCACAAGGCTATAGTGTTGATGGTCGTAGTGATATTTATTCATTGGGTATTGTTATGTATGAGCTTTCAACTGGCGTTCCACCATTCGTTGCAGACACTCCTATAGCTGTGGCATTTAAACAAGTTAGTGAAAAATTAGTACCCCCAAGTCAACGAAATGAAGATATCTCTCCTGATTTTGAAAGAATAATTTGTAAATGTTTAGAAAAGGATGCTGATGATCGTTATGAGAATGCAGATGCGCTTTATGAAGACTGTTCAAGGTATTTAAGAAGAAGACCCATTCATACAACTAGCTCAGTATTAGATGATCAAAATGCGACTATGGTAAATGCAGCAGTTCTGATGGATGATCCTACATTGGCTAATCAACAAGCATTGGCTAATCCTACACAAGCTGTAGGTGTTGTAAGTACTAAAAGCGATATGTCAAAACCTCCTGGTAATGGAAATGGCTATGAGTTTGCTGATAAGAATCGTAAGGGACCTATGGTAATTGTTACAACTATGGTTGTACTCTTAGTTTTAGCTGTTGGCGGTATTTTATTTGCAGTTGCCAATACAAAATCTTCGCCTAGTTCAACAATAACTCTACCTAATGTTCTCAATAAAACATTAGGAGATGCCAGACGTCAATTAACAAACCTGGGTTTTGAAGTTGTTGTGGTAAATACAATCAATGAGTCTGTTGCGAAAGGTTTGGTGTTTTCACAAGATCCGGAGTCTGGAACGAAACTTCGAAAAGGCAATAAAGTAACTATAAAAGTTAGTGCTGGTATTGGTGAAGAAAAAGTTCCAAAAGTTGTCGGGAAAACCCCAACTGACGCTGGTCTAATTTTGGAGGACTTAGGATTCACAATGAAAGCATCTGAAGAATTCTCAGATTCTGTTGAAAAAGGTAAAGCCATTCGCTCTGATCCTAAAGCTGGCACTAAACAAAAGCGCGGTTCAACAATAAATGTATTTTTCTCGAAAGGTTCTACAACAGTAGCTATACCTAATGTTCTTAATATTGATTCAACAACAGCTGCTGCACAACTTGGTAAGGCAGGATTTAATGTTGTTACAGTTAATGAAGCTAGCGATAGCGTTCCTATTGGGAAAGTCATAAAAACTGATCCAGCTTCTAATACTGAAGTTCAAGCAGAATCTACAGTTACGATGTATGTCTCTAGTGGCAGGGCTCAAGTAACTGTGCCTGATGTTGTTGGAAAGACCAGAGCTGATGCAACTAATACTTTACAAGCTGCTGGTTTTGGGTTAATAATTTCTTCGTCAAGTTCTCCAACGGTACCTAACGGTATTGTAATATCTCAAAATCCTGCTGCAGGTACATTGGTAAATAAATCGCCAGCAACTAGTGTTTCTATTAGTGTAAGTTGTGGTGCAGTTTGTACAACAACGACCACATAGGTTTATAAAGATAGCAACAGTCAACAGAATTTAGGACTATAATTTAATTATGCCAGTTTCACAAGCACCTAGAAAAAAACAAGCAACACGTAAAAAGAATGCCAAAAAGGCAGATCAAGAAGCTCAGGCTGTTGCTCAAACTAAACACGATAAGACGCCATTATATATCCCTGTTGCTACATTTGTATTTATAATCACGGGAATTGGTGTTGTAATCTTGAACTTTCTGGAAGTTTTACCTGGGAAAACTATGCAAACGCAATTTTCTATTATTGGTGTGTTGTTTTTGTCATTAGGGCTAATCGCAGCCACACAGATAAAGTGATTTATCCTCTTTACGCCAAAAGGGAGTAACTTCGAGTTCGAATTACAAATGTGTAGTTTACCCACATAGTTATCCACAAACAGTGGAAAACTTTATTTAATCGGTGTGGAAATGATCATATCTTCTCTACAATGTCTCGGCGCAGCAGGCATTTCGCCCTCTGGCGCCATAGTCATTGTAACTTGTGCCCCGCATACTCCACAGTAATACGAGATATCCACAGGCTTGATGTCATCTGGGTCGGGTTCTGCTGGTGGAGCAACCCAAAACTTCTTCAAAATAGATGCAAACATAAGATAAAAACTAATACCTAAAAACAATGCTATTAATACAGCCACTAACGTTATTTGCACGATAATAATACTAACACTAGACACAACCCTATAGAGAGCGAAAGATCCGGATTCTTTATTGTATTCAGAATGGATATTCAAAGTAGAATATATAAATGCCTAGGAAGAAATCGCACCCGTTAACATTTACGAAAAAATCAAAGTATGCACAGAGCGTATTCCCTGGTGTTGTTAGTTCATTAAGAGAAGTGCCTAAGAATATACCCAGACCATACTATGTTCCAGGCGCTAGCCAACTTCCAAGATCACCTATTCCTGCACAAGAAAAAATTAATCGTATGAAAACAGCTGGAATCTGCGCGCGTGAAGTAATGCTAGAAGCACAAAAAGCAATTGGAGTTGGTGTCACTACTGATGAAATTGATGCCGCAGTACACAAGGCCACTGTTGAACGTGGAGCATATCCTTCCCCATTGCAATATCATAATTTTCCTAAATCGGTATGTACTTCTGTGAATGAAATAATATGTCATGGAATACCTGATTCTAGAAAATTACAAGATGGGGATATTGTTAACCTAGATGTAACTGTATTTTTAAATGGTGTTCACGGAGATCATAATTATACTTTTGAAGTAGGCAAAGTTGATCAGGTAAGCAAAGATCTTATACGTGTCACGAATGAAGCGCTATGGCTAGGTATCAGTAAAGTTCATCCCGGTGGACATACCAGAGAAATTGGTAAAGTTATTGAGCAATACGGTAAAGATAATGGTTATGGTGTAGTTGAAGATTATACCGGCCACGGTATAGGCGAAGAGTTCCATACCACTCCTACAATTTTGCACTACGATTCAGAACAATGTGATGTTATCATGACACCCGGAATGACTTTTACAATAGAACCAATGTTTTGTATAGGTAAATGGCAGTCAGTTATATGGAAAGATAACTGGACGGTTCAAGCCAAAGATTTTTCAAGATCGGCACAGTTTGAACATACACTCTTAGTTACTGAGTCCGGAGTAGAAGTATTAACATTATTACCAGATGAAGAACGACTTTTTCCATTAAATTAATTGAGTGAAAAAAATATCTAAGAAAGTCCCAACACAGCAAGCAAACGATGAGCAAGTGAGGGCTTCGTCTGGCTCTGTCAAAGAAACAACTAATAAAGCTCAGTCTTTCTCTGAAATTGTAGATGCGACACCCAAAGATCGCGAAAGAGTTGTCGATTTTTTACGAGCTTTTTCTATATTAAGTGTTGTTGTTGGACATTGGCTTATCTCTTACATTACACAAAATAGTGAAGGTGAAATAAAAGGTAACAATGCCATTCCATTTATGGAAATTAATGGTTTCCATTTCGGATGGCTACTGACATGGTTATTTCAGGTTATGCCTATTTTCTTTTTTGTCGGAGGATATGCGAATTTTGTTGGTGTAAGAAGTTTTCGTAGAAGGAATTTAGGCTACGCAGCATTTCTAACTTCTCGTATTCGACGTATGTTAAAGCCAGTAATAACATTACTTTTTATTTGGATCCCAGTAAATTTTATTATAGATTTAATGAATTATCGTAGCGAAAAATTTGCAAATCTTCTGTCCAAAATTGTCACTCAGCCGTTGTGGTTCATCGCTGTCTATATTCTCGTAACTGCTCTAGCATGGCCAATGTATAATTTGCACTTAAAGTACGGCGCAAAATTCCTTATCTTTTCTTCGGCAATTCCATTTTTAATCGATTGGTTAAGTATTGGCCTAAACATAAAAGTACTTGGATATTTTAATATATTTGTTTGGATATGGGTACACCAATTAGGTTTTGCTTATGCAGATGGAACTTTAATGGGTAGCGCGGTTGACAAAGTAAAAAACCTAACTCAATTGTGGAAAAAATTCACAGGCCTATTCGTTACAATAATCGGGGCAACAGGGTTATTCTTTTGTTCAGGCATTCAAGCTTTTCCTGAATATAAATTCCTCAAAAATATTACACACTTTTTACATATCGATCATCTTCCTTATCCACAATCAATGGTTGGGCTTTCGAGCGACAAAATTTCAAATATGAATCCGCCTACTGTTGCAATAATGTTTTTAGCAATTACACAAATTGGATTAGTAATAGTTTTTAGAGATCGACTACAAAAATTTTTACAAAGACCAAAACCGTGGAAAATTACGGTAGCAGTAAATTCGATGATCTTAACTATATTCTGTTGGCATCAAAGTGCTTTAGCTTTAGTTACTGTAGTGAGATTGGCATTAAATATCAATGAACCCATTGTTGGTTCTGGTACTTGGTGGGCTACTCGAGCACTTGTACTTGGTTGCTATATGGTAGTTCTTTCATTTATTGTACCAATATTCTGGAAATATGAACGTTGGCGAAATGATGACCTAACAGGAATTTACTCAAGGAGTGTGGCTATTAGCTCTACAGTAATTGTTTTTATAGGTGTAAGTGGATTAGCTATTGGTGGTATTTCAGATATGTTTGGGTCCGGACATGACATCATGGGGCTTTTCCAGATGAACTCATTCTTGTCTATTACCTTAACTATTTGTGGTGCAGGGGCACTTGGTGTACTTCGCAATATGAATCGTGTTGCTCAAGGCGATCTTAATGTTAAAGCAATTAATTAATTAATTATAAAATAATATTTCTATTTTAATTAGATTCTTCTATCTGTTTTCGTTCACTATAAAATTTTGTAAACACAATAATATAATTAGCAACGAAAATATATGCTGGATAAATAATTAGAACCCAGTCTAATTTTGGAACTGCCAAAAGCGAAATAAGGCCTCCGATTCCTGCAAGCATCCAGGGTGGATATATTTCAGACTTTGGAATATTGTATGTTTTAATCAATGTAGGTATAACAGCTATGACATCAATCATTATTGCAAGTAATGTTGAAATTCTGACATCTTTAGCAGTTACCCAATAAACCAAAAGTAATACTGTTAACACTACGCAAGTTATATCTATCTTTGATGTACCCCCATGCCCTTTTTTAATTGAGAACAAGAATGTTATAAAAACCAATATAAAGGTACTTGCAAAAAATAATGAAGAATACCCTCCACCATTTTCTATTTGATTAACTGATGCTATAGCTGTCAAAATCGAAAAGATACCCCACGTTACGCGATGAGGTTGGACTATGCCACGAATAATGTCACGCAAATACGGGTAGTAACCAATAGCATTTAAAATTACTGCTATGACGCCTAAAGCAATTCTCATTTAAAAAACCTAACTCATTAGACCGTTACAATAAATATAAATTTTGTGGAGGATATGGGAATGAGTCCACGACCCTTGCTTGTTAAAAGTACACTAGCAAGTGCTCTAGGAGCATGACAAAATTTTGTGGAGGAGATGGGACTCGAACCCACGACCCCCTGCTTGCAAAGCAGGTGCTCTAGCCAACTGAGCTACACCCCCAGGTGTTTTTATCGATTTAATATTCTACACATATTTGACATATGATCACGTATCCTATTGTGTTTTTACATACTTTTCGAAGGTTACTAATAACTATGGTAAAAATCTATACAATTTAATTTTGCTTGCAATATTTATCATTGGATAGGCCCCCAATATACACTCTGAAGTAGCCTGGTAAAATGGGAATTTTAGATGGAAAACGTATACTTATTACTGGTGTACTAACTGATACTTCATTAGCTTTCGGTGTTGCACGATTAGCTCAAGAACAAGGTGCAGAAATTGTATTAACAGGTGCAGGTCGAGGTTTGAGTATTACTGAACGAACTTCTCGTAAACTTCCAACAGCGCCAGACGTGTTAGAACTTGATATCACAAACCCAGAACATATTGAATCAGTTCGTGATAAATTGCGAGAAAAGTGGGGAACTCTAGATGGAGCGCTTCACGCTATTGGTTATGCGCCACCTGCATGTCTTGGCGATGATTTTATGGCTTGTTATTGGGAAGATGTAAGTACGGCTATACATATTTCGACTTATTCACTCAAAGCACTTGCCGATGTAGTTGTTCCTTTAATGCAAAATGGTGGTTCAATAGTAGGGCTAGATTTTGATGCGACGAATTCATGGCCTGCATATGGTTGGATGGGTGTTGCTAAATCTGCTTTAGAATCAACTTCACGTTATCTTGCACGACAACTTGGACCAAAAAATATTCGTGTTAACCTTATTGCTGCAGGACCGATCAAAACTATAGCTGCAAAGTCAATCCCAGAATTTCAACAATTTGAAGATGGTTGGAACCCTCAAGCTCCATTGGGTTGGGACGTTTTTGATACTGAACCTGTCGCAAAATCTACAGTGGCCCTACTCTCAGATTTTTTCCCTTCAACAACTGGTGAAATGATTCATGTTGATGGTGGTTTTCACTCTACAGGTGCGTAATCATTATGACTTCGTCCGTAACTGATCCTTCAGATTCGGGTATAAGTATTTCTAATTTCCCTGAAATCATCCAAGGCGGTATGGGTATTGCTGTTTCTGGTTGGAAGCTCGCAAATGCTGTAGGTAAAGCTGGCCAAATGGGTGTTGTTTCTGGCACTGTTATCGATGTTGTGCATACTCGTATACTTGGTGATGGTGATCCTGGCGGTCATTTGCGTAGAGCATATTCACATTTTCCAGTTCCCGAGATGGCACAACGAGTCTTAGATAGATACTTCATAGAAGGTGGCCGAGAAGAAGGGAAACCTTATAAAAACGTACCTGCATGGGCAGTTGATCCATCTGAATCTTTGATTGAACTTTGTATAGTGTCGAATTTTGGAGAAGTCTTTCTTGCCAAAGAAGGCCACGATAGTCCTGTTGGCATTAATTATCTTGAAAAAATTCAGCTACCTGTTGTTTGTTCAACTATTGGCGCAATGCTTGCTGGTGTTGATGCAATTATTATGGGTGCAGGTATCCCGAAACAAATGCCGAAATTAATAAGAGATTTAAGTCAAAATAAAGTCGGTGAATATAAGGTAACAGTTGAAGAGGCATTGGCTGGTGAAGAATTTATTATTAGTCAAGATCCAGTTAAATTATTAGGTCCAGATATTGTGCTTAAAAAACCAGCTTTTATAGCCATCATTACTTCTAATACTCTTGCAACTTATTTAATTAAAGATCCCGAAACACGCCCTGATGGTTTGATTGTAGAACTTCCTACTGCTGGAGGCCACAATGCGTCACCTCGCGGTGTATTAAAACTAGATGAGTTAGGTCAACCAATTTATGGAGATCGTGATCATCCAAACTTTGAACAAATGACTAATGCTGGTTTGCCATATTGGATAGCAGGAAGTTGGGGTAAGCCAGAGATGCTTAAAAAAGCTAGAGAACTAGGAGCGCGTGGAGTTCAAGTTGGTACTGCTTTTGCATTTTCTGATGAATCAGGATTCAGCAAAGAAGTAAAGCAACAAGTGTTTAAACAAGTTGAGAATGGTGGAGTAAAAGTATTTACCGATCCTGTTGCATCACCTAGCGGGTTTCCTTTTAAGGTTGTAGAACTTGATGGTACTGCTTCTGTAGAAGAAGTATATTTAAAGCGTAAACGGGTATGTGACTTAAGTTATCTCCGATCTTGTTACCGAAAAGAAGATGGTAGCGTAGGGTATAGGTGTTCTGCTGAGCCTCTAAGCACTTTCCTACGAAAAGGTGGAACAACTGAACAAACAGAAGGTAAAAAATGTTTGTGTAATCATTTGATGAGCAATATTGGTTTAGGTCAACTTCGCAATGGCACTCCTGAATCTACATTGGTGACATCTGGTGATGATTTAACAGAGATGATTTCTACACTCGGAGATAATCGTGGACATTATGGTGCTGTAGATGTTCTCAACTATATTCTGAATCAATAATTATTTAAATCAAATCAATATTGTACCTAAGCTAATTTTACAATTAATAAACTGCTATAGCTTTACAGGCTTTTCAAATGCTAACAATGCCAAGGGCGGCATTGCAATTGAAAGCATCATACCTGGTATTGCTACACCTGAATCATTTAACAGCATACCTAATATTCCAACTATGAGCCCAGGATACACTATATATCTATATGCAGGGTTTTCTAGTATCATTTTCTTTATAAATCTCTCTGGTTTTAAAAATAAGAAAATAATATATATTGTTATAAAAATTACTAATGTTGCTATTAAAGAGTTCGATAGTATTTCTATGTTCAATAGTATTTTGCGTTCAATTATTGTTTTTCCTTCACCATTAATTAATACTTCAATGAATCTGCCTAAGTGTGTTCTTTCAGAAAGTGGTCTAGATAAATCAAATAGCGAAAATATCGATAGTGTTATTATTGTGATAAAGCCTGAAATAAAAATTGTTTTATAATCAATGCGTTTATTGAATAACATTAAGCCAACAGTAAAAACCATTGGTGTTAATGCTAAAACGCCACCGACATCAGATCCTAAATATGGTAGCCCATCCATTATCAATACAAACATTAATATGCTTAATAAAAAGATATTTACCCATCTTTTATTCAATATTTGTTTTGATTTTGCTAACTGCTTGACCATTGCGACAATAACTACTGAAGATATTGCCACAATCGAAAACGCAAGGTTACCAAAACCTGCAAATCTTCCAGCAACAACAGTCGAATAACCAAAATATGAATTTAATTGTAAATTTCCACCTGTAATAATATCTAATAACTGCACGGCTAAAGTAATAGTAGATATGACAAGTATGACCATTTGGCTTTTATATTTTTTTGCAAAATGATACGCGAGCATAGATGAAAATACAGTTAAAAATGCAAAAACAATATAAATATATACTGGTTTTTCTAACATCATCATAAATGGTGCAATTAAAAATGTGATAGTAGGCATCGAGATTGATGCATATAATAAATATTTTGTAAATCTTCGAAGTTTTGGAATTTTCTTATATGAAATTATTGAAAATACAATTGATAGAAATACTATTAATATGAATGATCCTGCAACATATACAAATGAGCTATCCCGTAATAATCCGTGTTCATTCACACTTATTAACATGTCTTTTTTTTCGGCCACTGTGTCGCTGCTTGGCTTATAATTTAACAGTGTGGCAATCATAGTGTTTGGTATTTCAATGTGATAAAAATCTAATATCGATGGCGCTATATCAGCCAATGAAATTATTCCTTCACGTCTTGTTATACCGCTTGTTGCGTACCCAGCCTTTATTCCTTTACCGTTACCAACAAATACTGTTAGTTGCTCCTTTATCCTTGGCGAGACGGGAGATATTATATAAATCTGATCCTTATTTAGGTTTAATTCACTTTTGATTGATCCTATTAAACCATCGCATGATTTTATTGCTTTGTACATTTGCTCATTAGCTAATTCTTCTGATGTTGATATTCTTTTCGCATCTAATTTTTCTAAATCTGAACATTCAACTGCAGTGACATCGTGATTCTTTATTGATTCAATTGTTTTCTCTTTGACAATCTTATTGTTTATTGTCAAATCATCATTCAATATTTTTCGTGAGATCTCCGCATTTTCTACTTCACCATTATTGTCACTACCTAAATATGCAATTGCACGTTGATTACAAGACATAATCAACTTAGAACAATAATCCGCATTTCCAATTACTGATATTGTCTTATTATTTGCTTTTAAAGCTGTAGCAAATGCTCCAGCATCGGGTTCGTACAAACTCTTTGAATTTTTTACAATAGTGTATTCAAAATTAAGTGCAATTGCACCTGTATTATTATGCTTTATTGAACCACGTTGATCTATAAATATATTCCTCGCAACTTGACCATCTACAATCTCATCGGGACTATAAAAAGTAGATAACGAAGCTGGGGCTGCGTTTGCTCGATTACCAGCAGATATAGAGATATATCCATTTTCAAGTGATCTTGCTTTGCCAGGAGTTAGGATACTTAGTGATCCAGTAGAACCATTTTCAATCAAAGAATTAATATTTGGTACTTCAATATTATCTAACATTTTCCATGTAACTCTAGGTATTGAAATAATGACAACTTTAGGATTAGATTCTTCGGACGAATAACTTGGTGCCAAATCAATAAATAGAGATAGAAAGATAATACTTATAAAAAATATTTTATATGAGGACTGTTTAATTTTCATTTTCAATTGTCTCTAGTACAAACAACGAACAAAATGGAACAAAAATCGTGAGCATCAATGCAGGTATAGAAAGACCTGAATCATTTAATAACATACCTAAGATTGCGACAATTATGCCTGGCAAAATGATTAAATTAATACCATCATATTTATTGACCATTTTTTTATAAAGCTGTTGTTTAGATAATGTTATATAAACAACAAATAGTAATGCGACTATTGTTGTCAGATAGAGGGTAGGCATATTAAAACTCTTAATACTCGCAGCCATCTTTCTTTCTATTGTGATTAATGCTTCTCCCTGAATCAAACTATCTGCAAATCGCCCCAAATGAGTTCGTTGTGAAATTGGTCTAGATAAGTCTATAAGAGCAAACGCTGAAATTGCTCCCAATGTTATTAGTGTTGAAAGAATTATAGATTTAATACCGACGCGTTTTTTGTACAACATCATTGATAAAACAAAAACGCCTGGAGTCAGCGCTAGGACACCTCCCACATCTGAACCAAAAAATGGCGCACCATCTATTGCGAGCACAATGATTAAAAATAATATTAGATATAAGTTGATATAATTCTTGGTATTATTTTTCAGAGTTGACTCTTTAACCATTGCTACAAATATGAATGAAAATATTGCAACAAAAGAGAAAGCTGAGTTCCCCCATCCCGCAAAACGACCTGCATTGATTGTTGCATTACCAAATATGGAATTAAATTGAAGTTTTCCATCGAAGAGAATATCTACTATTTGAACCACTAAATATGTTGTACTTAAAAATAAGATTACTTTGATCAGGTTCCATTTTGACATCAGCCAGCCTAATAATGTTGCACATAATATTGACACTAATCCAATTGCAATTAAAAAACCATATGCACCATTAATTACCAGTGTAAATGGTTGCATTATATAAGTAGACAAAGGGTAGCTTAATGTAATTAGTGATAGGTACTTTGCTACTTTTCTCCATTTACCAGCTCGGGTAAATGCTATCAATGAAACCAAAACAGTCGCGATGAATATTATTAATAAAGTCCAAACCGCAGGTTTTAAAGCAGCATCTCTTGCAACTGCTTGACTGTTTATTTTTTGTAAAGATTTTTCTCTATCGTGACTCGATAGTTTATTTGAGTGAAAATCCAATAAGGTATCGCCCATTGCATCAGGAGTTGCTATTCCTTGTGATTTTAGAATCGTTGGAGCTATATCTACAAGTGACACTAAACCAATGTGTCTTGTAGTTGAGCTAGATGCATATCCTCTTGGAATATCTTTACCAGCTGCAATAAAAATGGTTGTCTCTGGCAATGCTTTAGGTGAGCTTGCAGAAATAAGATAAACCTGATCATCCTTAAGCGATATCGAGGTCATTATAGAGCCAATTAATTCATCGCATTTTTTTATTGCATTAATAAAATTTGCATCTGAAATAGACCTTCTCGTTGTTGTACGTAAATCTTCTACACGCTCTAAGTCTGAGCATTCAACAACGTTTATATCATGTATTTTTAATGATTCTTTAACTTTTTTTGCAACGGCATTATTATCAAGACTGAGTTGAGTTGTATTATTTTTGGCGGTTTTTAGTAGACCTCGCGTCACATCGCCGTTAACTAAGACTCCATTTGAGTTGGTACCTACATACGCAATTGACCTATTAAAACAATTAGGATCATCACTTAGGCAACTATCTGCGTTACCAAATACAGCAATACTTTTATTGTTCTTATATAAAGCATCAGAAAAAGTACCAACTTCTGTTATATTCAAGCTCTTTGAATTTGCTCTAATAGTTTTTTCAAAACCTAACCCTAAGCCAGCAGGACTTTTACTTTTTATTACACCACGTTGATCAATAAAAATTTCTCTTGCCTTCATACCGTCAAAAATCTCGTCACTATTAACGAAATCAGAATCTAGCGATTTATCAACCACAGCCCTTGAACCAGCTGAAATTGTGGCATAACCCTCGTCTGCATTCGAACTACCTCCTAGTGTTCTTACACTTAGGTCAGCGACACTACCGACATCTATTAATTTATCTATATTTGGTGTACTTACTGTTTGTAATATTTCCCAGGTCACTCTTGGTAAGGAAACTACAAGTACACGGTTTTTTATTTTTTTAGTATCTAAGGTATTTGTTGATGCGTTTGATTTTATCGAGCCCGAAAGAATAAAAAGAAAAGCCACAATCATGACTATTATTGTTGTGGCTTTAATCTTTTGGAATTTAATCATTAAATTGATAGAAATTATTTATCTAGTTTATCTACTACTTCTTTTGCTTTTTCTTTAACGGTTTCAATTTTATCATCATGTTTATCGTCAACTTTAGAATCAACAAAATCTGCTGCCTTATCTATCACGGAATCTGCTTTTACTGCATTGTTTGATTTTCCTGTAAGACATCCCTTTATTTTATCTAGTATATTCGCCATATTAATTCTCCTCTTATATTGTATTAGCTTTTAACTCTAGGAGATTTAGCTGCTTTAATACAAATAATGATCCAGGTTATAATTGCAACAAATCCAAAGAATGTCCACTGTAGCGCATATGAGAAATGATTCTTTTCAGATAGTTCTGGAAGTCTTAATGCTTCCGGGTACCTTTCTGGGGATTGACTGTTTTGGTATTTAATTAACTGTACCCAAAATGTACTCGTAAGAGAATACGGTTCTATTCGACCAATACGTTTCTTAAAAGTATTTATATCAATTCTGTTGGTTGTTTTATTCGGTTTAATTTGTTTATCTGAGCCAAAAAGACTTTTCGACTCATTTCGCATCAATAATCCTTCTATGGAATATTCTTTTCCATCTCCAATCTTTGAAAATGCTTCACTTATGGGAGTGTCATCAAATGATATTGCTTCACCTAAGGTGGTCGGAATAAAACCTACGTTTATATAAATAATTTTTTGCAAATTATTTATTTCTGTTTCAAAAGGTGTCATTATGTTGTAGCCCGGGTCACCATCATATGAACGACCGAGAATAAGGACACTACCTTCTTTTTTATATTTTCCTTTAATCACTACTCTTCGATATTCATTTTCCTTAATAAAATCAATATCGTTTAATTCTTTGTCGTATCCATTACCCAATTTAGACAAAGAGTTTTGATTTGCCTCCATGCGTGAAGAAATTTTACTGTTAAGTGCTTTGCGTTGATCCAAACGAGAGAATTGCCACGAACTCAAAAGAAAGCAAGTCAAAGCAATCAAAAGTATGAGTATATGGCCTAGTAAATATTTTGGCTTAATTAATATGCCAAGCATGATCTATTTTTGCTTTATGGCTATATCGTAAACGGCTTTTGATACAACTTCGCATACACGCTTTTCAAAAGGTGATGCAATAATATTTTCATCATTTAGATCAGCATCATCGATAACTCCCGCGAGCGCAAAAGCAGCAGCAAGTTTCATTTCTTCGCTGACTCTGCTGGCACCTGCATCTAAAAGTCCTCTAAAAAAGCCAGGAAATACGAGCACATTATTAATCTGATTCGGATAATCACTTCTACCAGTAGCGACTACTCTCACATTATCAGGAACGATCTCAGGCATAATTTCTGGCACTGGGTTAGCCATTGCAAAAACTATTGCATCATTTGACATTTTCTCTAACATTTGTGGTGTTATTAGATTTGGTCCAGAAACACCCATAAATACATCAGCACCTTCTAGTGCATCATTAATTGTTCCACTGATATTATTTAGATTTCCTATTGTTGCCAAAAATAATTTTTCGTCTTTTAAGTCTTCTCTATCCTTACTCAAAATGCCTTTGCGATCACAAGCAATAACATCGCCAACACCTGCTTGCATCAATAATTTTGCGCAGGCAACCCCAGCAGCACCAGCTCCTAACATGACAACTTTAATTTTGTTGAAGTCTTTATTAACTACTTTACAAGCATTTATTAAAGCAGCAAGCGTAACTATTGCAGTACCATGTTGATCGTCATGAAATACAGGAATTGAGAGTTCTTGTCTCATTCTCTCTTCAGCTTCGAAACAAATCGGTGCAGCAACATCTTCTAAATTTATACCACCAAATGTTGGCTCTAGTGCTTTTGCTATAGCAACTAGTTCGTCTGCTGTTTGCGCATTTACACAAATTGGGTATGCTGCTATACCAGCAAATTCTCTAAATAGGACAGCTTTTCCTTCCATAACGGGCATTGCTGCTTGGGGTCCAATATCTCCTAACCCAAGCACAGCAGTTCCATTGCTTAAAACAGCCACTGCATTTCTACGACCCGTTAGCTCCCATACTCTTTCTGGCTCTTGTTCAATCATTGTACATATTCGGCCAACACCAGGTGTATATGCCATTGCTAAATCATCACCATCTTTTAGTTCCGTACGGCTAATAACATCGATTTTTCCACCTTTGTGGATTTCTTCAACGCCGTCTACAATGGAATCTATAGTTATGCCTTCTATGCTTTCAAAATTTTCTTTGATTTTTTCTTGATGCTCGACACCACTTGCATCGATATGCATCACATACTCGAAATCTTCTTGCTCATCTACAGAACGAATATTGCCCCCTACGCTTTTGATGCTCTCAATGACTACTTCTAAAATATTATGTTCGCTTGGGTGATGCTTCTCATTTGCATGAAAGCTGACATAAAGCCTAAATCCTGCTGATGTTCTTATGTTCAATTGCTTACCTTCCGAATCGTTAAACAAAAATAGTGCTTAACTATTATTGTGGTTTAGTATCTACAAATGCGACTTATAGCGTGAATAATCTCAAGCAGTTGATCTTGTTATTACGATGAAGATAATTTATTAAGTGATTTCACAGATTAGTCTTCGGTTTTTAGATTTAAGTATTTTCGGCTTTTATTCACTTAAGTTATCTAGCTGGAAACGTCCGAGTAGACGTGGATCAATATATCAATATTTTTTATTGAATAATATTATAAACATTTTGGATTTCCTCTTGTATTTGTTGAGTTTATTTGATAATATACATACATATGTTCGTTAAGGTAAATGCTAGAGTTTTAACAGATAATATACGTTCTGATATTAATTTGTTGCGTGAGTTTTTGGCTGAACCTAAACAATCAAATTCTTTTCAGGTTGATTCGAGTTTGGTAAAATTATTAGTTGAATTACGTGATTCTTTGGATGGTGTTTGTGCTTTAGCAATGAGTGAATATGTTAATGGTGATTCGTGGGCTAACGATAACTATCTAACAGGTAAATCAGCGTTAGTTCATGAAACGGGCCAGTCTCGTAAAAAAGTCGATGTTGATATTGCTTGTGCGAAAGTATTGTCTAAATATTCTTGCTATATGAAAAAACTTTCTGATGGCAAAATTACTTGCGAACATATTAAATTAGTCACTCCGCTATTGAGTGATAATTACATAGAGTTTTTTGATGACGACCATAAACTACTTTGCGATATTGCATGTACTTTAAGTGTTAAAGATTTTAACAATGTTGTGCGCCATTGGAAAAACATGGTCGACGCAGTCTGCGACGATAACACTAATGACCAACAATCTTTTGAATCACGCAGATTATTTTTTAGTGAATTAGCCGATGGCCAATATTTTATCCAAGGACAATTCGATCCTATAAGTGGAAAGATAATAAAAAAAGCATTAGAGCAAGTATCACAAAAACTCTGGAATAAAACAGAACCACAATTGCGTCACGAATATTCACCTAGCCAAATGCGTGCCGATGCGTTAGTAATGTTGGCACAAAACTTTGTAGGCGATAAAACACTTTCATCTCCAACTTTAACAGCAGACATCGTGTTTGACATCAACGACATTACACCCGGTAATTCTACAACAACATTTTTGAAAGCAATGTTAGAGAAACAAACACCAATAGTTTCAACACACTCAAAAAATCAACTAAAACAAATACTGTGTGACTGTGAAATTTCTACACCAATAAAACTAGAAACAAGCCATTATGATTTAGGAAGAAAAGTACGCACAGCACCTACTCATCTAAAAAAACAATTAGTTCTCGAAACCCAAACTTGAACCATAAAAGGATGTACAACACCTACAAAATGGTGTGACGCTCACCACATTAAACACTGGATAGACGGCGGTACAACATCACTCGACAATTTGGTTTTGCTATGTAGACAGCACCACACCATAACGCATCAAAACAAAATACCAAAACTTACTACAACAAACAAAAAACAATACGCCGACCTACCACCAC